>CAYWIR010000172.1:0-5925 GCA_964458375.1 uncultured Neptunicoccus sp. | reverse complement strand
GCATTCATCACCCGTTTAAAATCTGGATCATCAACGTTTGTCGCGCCAAAGGGCCAATGCTGGAAACATCTTTGTGTGCCCCGCATAATGGCGCGCACTTTTACATCCGTATGCAGCCGATTTGCTGCAATGCGCGCCATCGTGGCATCCACCGCCTCTGGAGGGCCTTCAACCACTTGAAACACCCGCTTTCGATCAGAGAACATGAAACTGGTTACCTCATCTGCAATATTGCGCTGCACACACCTCTTTTGCAGGCCCAGCAGTGTGATCGGCCCAAACTGTCCGACAATACGACTTTCATAAAATACTCTGTTCAGCATGATGCGCTTTCCTGTTCCCTCAGATCAAAACTCTAAAGGGGCAGAGTAAACGAGCCGTAAACAGACCAAGGCAATATTGTGTTACGTCCAGCGTGCTTCTAACGCTTCAATGGCGGCAATGCGGTCACTGGTTTTGGGGTGGCTCATCAACCACGCCAGCGGTTGGCCAGATGCGCCAACCAAGGCTTCGAGTTTTTCAAACAGCGTCTTTTGCGCCGCAACACCAATTCCCGTTTTCGTCAAAAGCGCTGCGGCATAGGCATCCGCCTCGTATTCATCTTGGCGCGACAGGCGCGCGGCCAACATGCTCGCCAAAATCCCCGCCAGCCAAACGCCAACACCTGGAATAATTCGCCCCAGCACCATCCCAAGGGCCACGCGAATTGCGTTTTGCCCCGAAAAATCGATCATCCGACGCCGCGAATGGCCAAGCGCCACATGGCCCAGTTCATGGGCAATCACGCTCGCCATTTCTTCTGCCGATACCTCGCCATCCTGATATTTCTTATAAAACCCGCGCGTGATGAAAATCCGCCCATCAGGGGCCGCCAATCCGTTCACAGGGTCAATTTCGTAAATATGCACCTTCACCTGTTCCAGATCGAGCGCCTCTGCCATCCGATCACACATGGCCCGCAACGTCGGATCCGTCAGTTCAGACGACTTAGAATCCAACTCCGCGCGCGTTCGCCAAACAGAGAACCGATAATAAACAACGCCATAAAGAAGCGCGAGCAGGATAGGAGCAACTTTTAACATACCTCACATATGGGGCAGGGGCCGCCATTGGGCAACCGCCCCCGCTTCAATGTTCCTGAAATACCTATCAGTCGGCTTTGCCTCTGGGCAAAACGAGCTGACTGTCGGCTTTGCCCCTAGGCAAAACGAGCTTTAAGTCGGCTTTGCTTCAAACGTCCCACTGCACAGACAGCGACTTTGGCCCCCGAAACGCCCAGCCGTCAAACACAGGAGTCTCCACCACGCGCATCCCTGTCAAACGCTCAAACAACATCGGCAAAGCTACCTCTGCGATCAAAACACGGGACGCCGCCGCACCCGCACAAAAATGCGGCCCAGCCCCAAAGGCAATGGCCCTACCTGTATCGCGCATCACATTAAAATCCTCTGGGGCATCGAACTCTGCCTCATCCCGATTGGCAGACCCGTACATAAAAAACGTCCGTTCCTCTGGTTCAAATCGCACGCCCTTATACTCAAACACCTGATCAATGCGCCGTGGCGACATGCCAATGGGCGATATCCAACGGGCATATTCCTCAAACACCGCCCGCCATGTTGCCGCCCCGCTCATCACTGCATCCAACTGGTCAGGATGCTGCAACAAGGCCCAAGCCGCCCCCGCAATCGCATCCCGCGGCTCATTCTGGCCCCCTGATATGGCCAGTTTCACGTTCGCGCGAATGCTCTCATCTGGCAATCCTGCCTGCATCTGCACGGACAACAGGCTTTTGTCTGGCGCCGCACGCAGTGCATCCATCCGCGCATCGATTTGGCGATCAATGCTCGCGGTGCAATCGCGACAATGGGCCTCTACCGCTGGATCACCCGCATAATTCGCGATCCCGTCAATCATCCCTTGGCTCACACGATCCATCTCGGTCGGGTCCATATTCACCAATCCAGTAATCGCCTGCAACGCAGCCCCGGACAACGGCATGGCATAGTCTGTCACCAAATCCGCACCACCAAGGGGCGCCAAACCATCCAACAACCGCTCTGCGGCCGTTTCAAATTCAGCCTTCCACTGATCCATCACTGTGCGTGGGCTTAACGCGGGGAACGCCGCACGGCGCTCTGCCATATGGGCCTCCCCATCCTTGCGCATCATATTCTGCCCCATCAGCTCTTCCATCAACCCGCCGGGCTGACGCGAAGAAAACACCTCGACTTTCTTCTCACAGACAAAGATATCCGCCCGCCGCGTAAACAGCGTTGCTTGCAACTGGGGGACAAAATGAATGCCTCCATTCGCCCGCATCTTTGCCAAATCAGGGTAGGGATCCGCCTTAAACGCGCTTGGATCAATCTCGTAAATGGGGGCAGTGGACATGGAACCTCACAAAGTCATTAACGCATTAATGACCCACATCCCCAACAAATCAACTATAAATCATCACCCTCTGGCAATGTCTCCAAAAGCGCACGTTCATTTGACCAAGGGTTCAAATCCACGGCCTGTTGCAAATACACGCGCGCCAAAACGGGCCGCGCCGTGCGGTAGTATATTAACCCCAGACCAGACAAAGCGCCGAAATGCTGCGGCTCTAACTCTAGCGTCTTTTTCAACAACGCCTCGGATCGCGCATTGTCGCCTCGAAGGTAATAAGCAAAGGCCAACTGATTGTACCCTTCGCCATACGCAGGGCAATATCCCACCAAATCCGTCAGCACATCGACCGCGGTGATCAAATCCCCCACCCGAATGGCCCCCATGCCGCCATTTAACATCTCTTGCGCAACGGCGTCAGGGGCGCTGCGGTAATAGGCCCACATGCCATCAACTGCGACTTGCCCCTTGGCAAATGTATCCGCGCCCCGCATCGCATTGATCAAGTCGGCTCGCTCGGTGGATCGGTCGGGCAGGGGCGGACACTCCGCCAAAACAGGCGCGGCGAACAGGCAAAAGGCGGTAAGGCAAAGACTCTTCATCCCTTAGAATGAAGCGCAGCCGTCAAATCTGTCAAGAAATCAGCGTTTATAAAGCTGCGTCACAGCCGTTATCCCCGTCTGCGCCATGCCAATGGACAGCTCTTCAGTAAACACATCCCACAACTGCGCAAGGCCCGCTTCGCCACCCGCCGCAATGGCAAATTGCAAGGATCGCCCAAAGAACGCAAAATCCGCCCCCATGTTCAGCGCCTTCAACACATCCTCACCAGACCGCAACCCGCTGTCGAAAAACAATGGATAGTCATCCCCAACAGCTGCACGAATATCCGGAAGCACGGATATGGGCGCAGGGGCACTCTCCAACTGCCGCGCCCCATGGCTTGAAACTTGAATGGCATCGACCCCCTCGGCCTTCAATCGCACCGCATCGTCCACATCCAACACGCCTTTGACGACCAAATTGCCGTCCCACATATCCCGCAACTGCTTTAACGTGTCCCAAGTCGCCTTGGCACGGCTCTCCGTGCGGTCAAACTCATACCCATCCATCAAGAAATTCGCCATCTGCGGCTTCCCCGCCATAAGCGAGGTCAAAGACCAGCGCGGATGCAGCGCGAAATCCACAAACTGCTTCGGCCCCATGCGAAACGGCATCTTAAACCCATGCCGCAACTCGCGGGGCCGCCGCCCCACCTCTGGCACATCAACAGTCACGACAAGGGTTTCATACCCCGCCGCCTTCGCCCGCTCCACAAGCTTAAAAGTCCCCGTGCCATCGCCACTGAAATACAGCTGAAACCAAGCATTCCCCTCAGAAACCTCTAAAATCTCCTCGAGCGGCGTAGACGCCACAGTAGAAACCCCATGCGGAATGGAATGCTTCGCCGCCAACCGAGCCAACATCAAATCCGCCCCCGGCCCAGACAGATTGCACATCCCCATAGGCGCAATCCCAAACGGAACCGCGCAAGTCTTGCCAAACAGGGTCGTCGACGTATCCCGCGCCGAAACATCCCGCAGGATTTTCGGGGCAAGCGTCACCGCATCCAAAGCAGCCCGCCCCCGATCCGCCCCAACCTCAGCCCCAGCCGCCCCATCAATGTAATCAAAGATCATCCAAGGCAGGCGGCGCTTAGCGATGGCGCGTGCATCAGCGGAAGAGTGGATGTTGGATTTAGTGATCATGCGGTTTCTCGCGAAGAAACGCGATTCAGACAATCAAAAATGTAAGTCTCAAAACCCAAAAGCCAACTTTCCTCCGATTAAGCTCTGTATATGCAAGCATCACCGCGAAACTCACGTAGATACTAACATTTTAATGGAATGCGAAACAGGGTTTTGGGTCGACTGGAATACCGTCGAAAGCACCATCACCTTAGTCCAGTGGGGGGACACCAGCTTTTTCTAGCATTCGTACATCTACCTGCTCTCGCTTGGTGCCATAGCGCATTTCATCATAATAAATAACGTGAATTGGAAGTTCGACACCCCAATCGTATTTGAAAGGAGATTGTGCAGGTGATTTGGATTTCCCGCCATTCGAATGGCTTTGGCCGTAGGCTGGCGCGTTGACGGTTTTTGTTTTATGCTTGTCTAAGTAACGGCTTACAAAGCTGCTATACACTCCATATTTCAAACCAATCTTCTGAGATTTTGAAGCATACTTCTGCGGCATGATTGGCTTGTTACGACGGCACATTGATTTCCCGTTTTTAAACAGCTCGAAATAAATCGACTGCCCTTGCGTGGCGTAGTGGGCGAAAATTGTGATATCAATCCAGTTGCCTTTCCAAGAGTTTAAGGACCCCAACTTGCAATTGGTGCCGTCGCTAAAAAGAAGGTACGGGCTATCGTTAAACGTCAACGCCCAAAGCGGCATGTTATTCTTTTCAACTTTCGCTTGCCCTAAAATGGTATTGGCTCGGCCTAGACTTTTAAAGTCTTTTGGTATGAGCATCGAATATCCGTACCAAACACCTGATTTTGGTTTGGACATTTTGTTTTTGGGATTTTCTTTTCGTTCAACGCGCCCACGATCATTGTTGCAGTCATCCCAGCCGCTGGATTTCCCGCAATCGCCGTGTCGAATTTCAAATCGTTGAGCGATTTTACCCCGCCTTGTGGGTGAAGAAACCTTCGAAAATCTGTATTTTTTCTTGTGTGACAAGCTTTCGATTTTGGTTCTTTTTTCGATTGGCTTCCCAGTCGACCCACTCTGCGCGAAAACAATAGGCGATGTAGAAAACTGAAAGAGTATTGCAATTGCTATAACGGATTTTAAGTTCATTTTTGGACCTTAAGTCATTTTGTATTTAATGCGCCGCACTCACGTGCGAAGCTTAAAGTTTAAACATCATAGGCAATTAAATATATAGGCGAAAGACGTTGGCCAGCCACCACCTCACACTAACGCCCCAATTCCTTCATCGCCGCTTCAATCCCCTTCAGCGTCATCGCATACATGCGCTGCTGGAATATCTCCTGCATCAACACTGTGGAATGCGTGTACTGCCAATACTGCTCCTTCACAGGATTGATCCAAACCGACCCCGGCCATTGCTCCTGCGCGCGCTCTAACCACACCTGTCCAGGCTCTTCGTTCCAATGCTCGTTGGCCCCACCTTTATACACGATCTCATAGGGTGACATGGCCGCATCCCCCACGAAAATACATTTGTAATCAGAGCCATAGGTCCGCAGCACGTCCCACGTTGGCGTTTGTTCCGTCCAGCGCCGCTTGTTGTCCTTCCACACGCCCTCATAAAGGCAGTTGTGGAAATAGAAGTACTCCAGATGCTTGAACTCGGTCTTTGCCGCTGAAAACAACTCCTCAATCATTTTGATGTAGGGGTCCATGGACCCGCCCACGTCCAAAAACAACAGCACCTTCACCGCATTGCGCCGTTCAGGCCGCGTCACCACATCCAGATAACCGTTCTCTGCCGTCTGGCGGATCGTCCCATTCAAATCC
>CAYWIR010000171.1:0-5928 GCA_964458375.1 uncultured Neptunicoccus sp. | reverse complement strand
ATGACCCGTTGGAAGGTCACGTGGCCGACTTCTTTGGAGACAGATTGGTTGCTTTTCCAGACGATGCCGTCTGATTGGCCGACCCAATAGTCGTTCTGAAAGGCGCGGCCATCACGGCGGCAGAGTTCGGCGAATTTGCGCACGGAATGGGTGGTGCCAAAAACCTCGAGCGTTTCTGGGTCGGGCAGGGGCGCAATGGCGCAGGCGTATTCGTACGTGACGAGGGTGCTTTCCCCTGTGAGGTGGCGCTGAGTTTTGGTGTAGGTTTTGGGATCAGAGCCTTTGAAAAGGTTCTTGGTGTCGATCGAAATCTCTTGCGCAATCAGATCGACCAAAAGGCCGCGTGTCGCTGTGATGATGCCGTCGCGCAGGGTGACGGTGGCTTGGTCTGCGCCCATGAAGGTGCGGAACGGGCCGTTCTGGGCAAGTTCGACGGCTGCGACGCCTGTGCCAAACCGAGGAACCGAAACAAAGACAACAGGGCGGCCCAAGGCCTGCATTTGTTCGCGGGTAACTTTCGGTGCGGCTTTTGTCGCGTCTGCTTGTTCGACGTCGCCTTTTTTGAGCCGGGCTTGCGCCATGGCCAAAGCGATTTTGCCGAGACCTGGTTGGGTCTCTTTTTCAGAGGAACATGCGGACAGCCCAAGGCAGAGGGCTGCGACGAGTAAGACGCGGGGTGCGGACATTAGCGCCAGAACCGTGCCCAGTTCGCATCAAGCCCTGGCCGTTGGTATTCGCTGATCATGCCGTAAAGACGTTTGTCCACGTTCACCCGTGCGCCGCCATCGCGGGCTTCGGTGTTCATGTCGATCGCATAGGTTTTGCGGTTTGGTGTGCCAATGCCCCAGCTGAGCGGCACGGACAGGCGCAGACCTTTGGTGAAGCTGCCGTCGCCAAAGCTGGCTGGATCAGCATCTGTGACGGTGGCGTAGGCGCCCATTTTCCAGCCGTTGGCAAACACGCGATCCACGGACAGGGTCGCGCCCCAATCGCCTGCGAGATAGCGGCCCACATCAAGTTGTGCGGTGAGGCCACGGTTTGCGGACCAATAGGCGGACACATGTCCTGTGACAGTGTCGTAGTTTTGGAAGCCGAACAGTTGATCGAAATCCCGCTGTTTCACATAGTTTATTTCTGCGCCGAGACCCCAAGGTTGGCTGGCGGGTTTCCAAAGAAGTTCGGTTGAGACGCCGCCGTACATGCTTTCGAGATAGCCTACGGACACACGGCCATAGAAATCTGGTGCGGGTTTAAAGAGGTAATCGACGGTGAGCCGTTCAAGTGCGGTTTTGCCTTCGCGTTTATAAAGGGCGCGGTCTGTGCGCACGCGGGGCAGGCCAGAGGCTGGCGGTGTTTCGTCTTTTTGGTTGCCAAACACCCGCTGAGTCAAAGAGCCAGAGATAGAAAAGCCAGGGCCGAAGGTGTACTCCGCGCTGCCGCGCAGACCTGCGCTGGCGCGCACGGGGCCAGAGCCGTCAAAGATCGACAAAGACACATAAGGTGCGATGGTCCAGCTGAGATTTGGATAGAGGCCCGGCTGGTATTCTGCCCCTTCGGGCAGGGCAAATGCGCTGCGGATTTGGGCGGCGGCCAGCATTTTTTCGGTGCCCATGGCATCGTTTTCGAGCCGTTCCAAATCGGAGCGACGGATCACAACAGAGGACGCTGGAATGCCTTCAACCATAGGGGTGATCACAAATTCTTCGACAGAATGGGGCAGAACAAATGCCATGGCGCGGGCGGCACGGCCAATGGCCTGTGCGGATGCGTTAAACGTTTTATTGCGGATGCGCAGTTCTGCGGAGGTGCCGTTCACGGCGAGTGCTTCGACCTCTAGCCCCTGTTCTTTCAACACGGCGGCAAATTGTTTGCGTGCTGTGGCGTTATAAGACGGCTGGCTGGCCCAATCGGTGTTGGTGGAATAGTTGATTGGGCGGGCCACAACGGGAAGGGGTGCCCGTTCCAAAGAGCCAGCGGAGGGCGGGCGTTTTGGGTTGATTGCTGTTGAGAAACGCAAGCCGACTTCGGAGCCGTGAAGGTAGTAAAGGCCAAAGCTGATTGCGTCTTTGCGTTTGTATTCGAGGCCAAAGTTAAACGGGCTTTTGCGTACGATTGCCCCTGCGCCCACTTCGCGGGCGTATTCGTCAGAAGAGTATTCTGCTTTGAAGGTCAGCCCTTTGACGGGTGTTGTCCATTCTGCGCCACCGAAAAAGCCGACGGGGCCATCAAACCACTGTTTGGTCGTTGGGACGCCCCCTTGCGGGTTTGCGCCCACGCGCAGGTCAGCGATGTTGCTGGAGCCGCCAAGACGCCCCCAACCGAGGCCGCCTGTCAGTTTCAGTTTTGGGTGCACACGTTTTGTGGCGACGATGTATTCAGAGCCATACGCCCCTTGGCCCATGAAATCGCGCATACCAATGGCGATACCTGGTAGATTGTCAGTTTCTTCAAACAGCTGGAATTGCACATCAAAGCTGCGATCATTGTCGTTGCCTGCGATGGTCCAATCGTTCAGTTCGGAATAGCGGAAAGATGCGGAAAGACGTTTGGTCAGTTGGAACGATAGCGTGATCTTACGATCCGAGGCAGAGCCTGCGATTGTGCCGCTGATTTGCGCATCTGGCTGGGGTTCGGCGCTTGGCATGTCGATCAAGCCTGAGTTGCCGTAGAGGTTTAGAGATTGTGCGTGTGCGCCTGTTGTCAAAACGGCCGTTGTGGTTGCGAGCAGTGCCGCTGTCACAATTTTCTTTGCCATTGATAGGGTCCCCCGACCGCGAAAATTCTATGTTGGAACGTGTCTGCCATATTTTATGGCATATCTCTACGATTAAATGCCGCAAAACGCTCTGGATTAGGGGTTTTGCAGGAGTTATCGCGGTTCTGATCTGGCGTTTTGATCAGATCGGGAAATTGGGTAGGCCAGAATGAGCAATACTCCGAGCACGAAGACCGCTGCAGGCAGCAGGCTTATGGTTATGCGTAGGGTGGAAATCGCGGCGTCTGATTGATCCACCAATTGCCCACCAACGGAGGATTTGAAGCCGCCGCTTTGCAGAACTAAGCCAGCGAGAAAGGGGCCTAACGCAATGCCGAATTTTTGCGCAGTGGTCCACCAGCCGTTAAACAAACCCGCAAGCGATCCGCCGTGTTTTTCTTGGGCTTCGGAGATGACATCGGGCAGCATGGCCCACGGGAAAATTTGATAGGCGCCGTAAGCTATGCCCATGAAAGCAAGGATGCCCATGAGCAGCGTCGTATCCCCCGCGCCAACGAAGTAGACGCAGGCCATGCCACAGGCGTACATAATGCCGCCGATGACCATGCCGCTGCGTTTTTCTATGTGTCTGCTGAGCCAGACCCAGAGGGGCAGGGTTAGGAATGTAGGGAACAAAAGAATGGCTGAGAGCATCGGTTGGATGTCTTGGGATTCTTGTAAGATATATTCGATCAGCGCGTTTACGTTAGAGGTGACCACGGTGATCATAGAGATCATAAGGATATAAGAACCTGCAATAATGAGGAAGGATTTCGAGGACCATACGATTTTTATGCCGTCGAAAAAGCCGTGTTCCACGAGGGTTGTGCGGTTCACAGGGGCGTTGCGTGTGGCAAAGACGGTGATGAGTGTAGGGATCATCAGAAGGGGAAGGATGGTCAGAAGGCCCATGCGGTAGCCTTCAATAGAAAGGTTGCCAAAGTTGCCTGTTAGAATGGCATAGCCTGCCGCACCAAAGAGGATGCCGATGGTGCCGATCCACATGCGCCATGCGGTGATGGAGGTGCGTTCATCGTAGTCTTCTGTCATTTCGGCGGTCATTGCGCCAAAAGGCACCCCGATCATGGTGAGGCCGAGATAGGAGAGCATCAGGAAGGCAGAGAACCACATGGCGTTCGCGCCCCAGCTTTCTGTTGAAAACGGGGCGTAAAAGGCGATGGCGAGGGCGGGGCCCATGACAAATGCCCCTGCGAGCATCCACGGGCGGCGTGGGCCGAGGCGGGAATTCGTGCGGTCTGACAGGTAGCCCACGAGCGGGTCTGTCAGCACGTCAAAGAGTTTGGTGGCGAGGAAGATTGTGCCAGCGATGCCCACGGGAATGCCAAGCGTGTTGGTCATGTAGCTGAAGATATAAAAGCTGCCGAACACCACCATGCCCGTGACGCCGATTTCCGATATGCCGTAGCCGGCTTTGATCCGTGCTGGAATGGCTGACATGATGGTTCCCTCCCGATGAACGCATTGGTTGCGGCAGTTTGGAGGGGAAAGGGGCGAGCTGGCAAGGTTTTGTTGGGGTGACCCAGTTAATTTTGGCTCACATTGAAATCGCTTGTATTTTGAATCCGCGTTTTTTCAATAGATTTAGCACACCCTTATTTCCTGAAAGATGTGCGGCACCAATTGCAACGACTACGTTGCCTTTGGCTAACTCTGGGCCCAAGCGTTTCATCCAATATACATTTCGATCTACGATGATAGCATTGTGATACTCGGCGTTCATCTGATGAGCCAGATTTTTTGGTAAATACGATCTTGTCAGCGCGTTGCTAAATTCAAGGTAGGTTGTGACACGATCGGAAAGGTACATTTGTATCGTGGTTTCAACATGGTGCGCTCGTAGATGCATACGGGGTATTTCAAGCTTTATAAATTGAACCATAGTTTTGTCTGGCCATGGGTTCTTCAAGTCTTGCTTTACGAGCAATTTGACATTGTCTAAGCCGCCGACGTTTTTTTTACTTCTCTTGGCAAGTTTTTCGATGTTTGCGTCCAAGAAACGATCATTTTGCGGATCGCATTTTGGCGTCGTTACTATTTGAGCAATTAGGTTTAGAGGCAGATACCTGTGTAGATAGTTTGACAACCCATGTTTGCGTGCTTCTTTCTGAATGATCGACCATTCTTGAGGTGTGAAATGGCTGCTCGCGTCGGTCTCTGCGGTAATTTCGTATTCTTCGGAAGCATCTGAAAGCAATTTAAGATATTGTGCATCCTGAAGTTTTGTCGTTTCGATTAGAACTAGGCGCGAGTTTTTTATCTTTTCTCGGAAAAAGCGAGGAATTCTGCTCACCCGTGCATCGGAGGCATGAATAGTTCCGATAATCCAAGATGTTTTCCCATTTTTGGTTGCTGTAAAGTAGCGCCCCTGAGCAAAAGGGATGCGATCCACCCTTTTCTTAATCGTGGCCTGAAATTCAGCAGATGTTGAATCATACAAATTTGAGCCATAACACCGCGCAATTGCGGATTGAGGGAAAAGAGAGATAAAACCAATGATAAGAAATGGGAAAATAAAACGCATTTTGAACCTAATTTTGATTGAGTTTCAGGTTGCACAGAGTTGTTAGTGTTTTCAATCACTTTCCACGCTTGACTCTGTCAGGTCGGTTTCCTAAAAAACCCGCTGTTAGCACTCTGAGGAGGCGAGTGCTAAACACTGCGAAAGCCTCTGAGAAATTATTAACTAGAGTTTAGGAGCATACTCCATGGCACTCACACCTTTGCACGACCGTGTACTGGTTCGCCGTCTTGAAGGCGACGAAAAAACTTCTGGCGGTCTTATCATTCCAGATTCCGCAAAAGAGAAACCAGCCGAAGGCACAGTAGTTGCTTGCGGCGAGGGCGCACGCAAAGACAGCGGCGAACTGATCCCAATGGCCGTTAAAGACGGCGACAAAGTGCTGTTCGGCAAATGGTCCGGCACTGAAGTTACTGTTGATGGCGAAGAGCTGTTGATGATGAAAGAATCCGACATTCTCGGCCTTCTTTCTTAAGCCTGAAATTCTGACGAATAGGAGCAAGCTACAATGGCTGCAAAAGACGTAAAATTCGGCACAGATGCACGGAACCGTATGCTGGAAGGCGTAAATGTTCTGGCTGATGCCGTAAAAGTAACGCTCGGCCCAAAGGGTCGTAACGTTGTTTTGGACAAA
>CAYWIR010000170.1:0-5931 GCA_964458375.1 uncultured Neptunicoccus sp. | reverse complement strand
GATGTCAGCAAAGGCAGTGGCAATCACTTTGGCCCCTCTGTCGTGTCCATCTTGGCCCATTTTCACAACCAACATACGTGGGCGACGGCCCTCATCTTCGGCAAATGTCTCAACATCTGCTTGGATTTGCGCAAATCCTTCGTCGCCTTCATAGGCGGCACCATATACTCCTGCCAACGTCTTTACCTCCGCTCTATGGCGGCCAAAGGCCGCTTCCATGGCATCTGAAATCTCACCCACTGTGGCCCGTGCTCGTGCGGCCTCTACCGCCAAAGCCAGCAAATTACCTTCGCCTGTCGATGCCCCTTGCTCCAGCAACATCAACGCTTGCGCGCAGGCATCACTGTCACGGCTCGCTTTGATCTGCTTCAGTCGCGCAATTTGGCTTTCCCGCACTTCGGCATTGTCGATATCGCGGATATTGATCTCGGGCTGTTTGTCGAGCTTGAACTTGTTCACCCCAACCACAACCTCATCCCCACGATCCACTGCCGCTTGACGGCGTGCGGCGGCTTCTTCGATCCGCAACTTCGGCATGCCAGAGGCAACCGCCTTGGTCATGCCCCCCATATCATCCACTTCTTTGATGATTTCGCGGGCTGCGTTTGCCAATTCATTCGTCAGATTTTCGATGTAGTACGACCCTGCCAGTGGATCGACCACATTGGTCACGCCTGTTTCATTTTGCAAAATCAACTGCGTGTTACGGGCCAAACGTGCTGACTCTTCCGTTGGCAAGGCAATCGCCTCATCAAAGCTGTTTGTGTGAAGCGACTGCGTGCCGCCCAAAACCGCAGACATCGCCTCATAGGCGGTGCGCACCACGTTGTTATAAGGGTCTTGCTCTTGCAAGGACACACCAGAGGTCTGACAATGGGTCCGCAGCATGCTGGACCCCGGCTTCTTTGGCTCAAACTCGGCCATGATCTCTGACCACAGCAAACGCGCCGCGCGCAATTTTGCGATTTCCATGAAGAAATTCATGCCAATGGCAAAGAAGAACGACAAACGGCCCGCAAAGGCATCCACGTCCATGCCTTTATCAATGGCTGTTTTCACGTATTCCTTCCCATCCGCCAGCGTGAACGCCAACTCCTGCACAAGGTTCGCTCCAGCCTCTTGCATGTGGTATCCAGAAATCGAAATGGAGTTAAACTTCGGCATATCGCTCGCCGTGAATTCAATAATATCCGCAACAATCCGCATGGAAGGTTCAGGCGGATAGATATAGGTGTTGCGCACCATGAATTCTTTTAGAATGTCGTTCTGAATGGTGCCTGACAGCACCGAGCGATCATGCCCCTGCTCTTCCCCAGCCACAATAAAGCTCGCCAGCACAGGAATTACCGCGCCGTTCATGGTCATGGACACCGAAATCTGATCCAGTGGAATGCCGTCAAACAGGACTTTCATGTCCTCAACGCTGTCAATTGCAACACCCGCTTTGCCCACGTCGCCTACAACGCGCTCATGATCACTGTCATAACCGCGGTGCGTTGCCAGATCGAAAGCCACGGACACACCCTGCTGCCCCGCCGCCAAACCTTGTCGATAGAATGCGTTTGATTCCTCAGCCGTTGAAAACCCTGCATATTGGCGAATGGTCCATGGCCGCCCTGTGTACATCGTCGCCCGTGGGCCGCGTGTATAAGGATTGATCCCAGGCATCCCGCCCATGTGATCCAGACCGTCCAAATCCTCAGCCGTATAAACAGGCTTCACCCCAATCCCTTCAGGCGTATCCCAGTTCAGGCTCTCCATCGGTTTCCCGCGCAACTCTTTTTCAGCCAGCGTTTCCCAAGTTTTCTTATCGCTCATCTCATCGGTCCTTCTATATCACTCTGATATCTCTAAAAATTTCATCCGTGCCGCCTCTGGCAACTCTGGCTCAAAGGCTTGCAAAGCGGTGCGCAGCGGCTCCACAGCAGTGGGGCGCGTGGCGTAAAAGCTGACGACATCGCTGCCGAGCGTTGCCAGCGGAATGGTCAGTTCCATTTGCGCCACTTCGATCCAATTGGGTGGAATGTTATCCCCCAACCAGCGGGTGTAGATCATGGCAGCGTCAACGTTGTACCGCTCGGCCAGTTTGTCCGCCCACATAGGATCCGTGCCGCGAAGCCGTGATTCAAGCGCATCCGCGTTGGCAAGCCCCCACAAATCCAGAACGTAATTTGGGTTGCGATAGGCCACATGGCCTAAATCATTCACCGCAATAGGCGCTTTCCAATAGTCTTCGGCGAATGTGCTCATCTGGCGTTGCTGGGCGTTAATCGCCGCCCCACCCGCAGGCACATAATTGACCGCCACAGGCGGATAATGCGCCCCACCGTACAAAACCGCTATCACGAACGCCGCTGGGATAATCTTACCCAATCGTTCATCCGCAAAGGCGACCTTTGACAACAGCACAGCCCCTGCCCCAACCGCAAAGGTCCAGACATAGACCTCATAGCGATAAAACCAAATCGCCTGTCCCAGAAACGCATGGGCAGCGACTGCCAACACCAGCGCAATGCCGATCAAACGGTATTTGCCCGTCACATGGCGGCGCGCCAACATCAATCCAAAGACCGCCACCAACAGCGTCACCAACAACATCCGCCCTGATGGTGATCCCAGCGTGATCAGAAACGCAAACTTCGCCTTGGTCCAACTCGTCACCTCGGTTAGGCCTTCGCCCCCGCCCGTAATCGCCGCTTTGGCGTTCACTGAATTGGGCAACATATCAAGCCCAAGTCGGTCCATAAGTGTGAAATGCGCTGCCAACGGCACCGCAGCAGCGGCCAACAACGCCAACGCCTCCCAACGACGGCCCGCAAAAAACACGACACAACAGGCCAGCAGCGAAATCGCCATGCCTTCAAACCGCACAATTGGGTTTAGCGCGATGCCCAACACCAACAGCACGCCGATGCGCCCATCACGGGCAAAATCCAGCAAACCAACCAAAATCATCAGCGTCACCAGAACATGCAGCATATGCTCCATCCCGATCAACGCCATGGCGGGCCAGCCCAAGAACACAGGTCCCAAAACCGCCAGCGCCAACACCGCCCATTGCATCGGAACGCTGGCCCCAGTTTCCGCATCCCGCAAAACGCGCGCCCACAGAACCGCACTGGCCAACAATGTGACCAAGCCAATCACCAATGGCCAATACGCATGGAACCCAAACGGCGTGAACGGCGCCAATAAGTAAGAATACAAAACAGATGAGGACGCAGAGGCATATTCCCCCGCATTCACGCCATACCCGCCGTTCCACAGCTGTTCGGACATGGCCAAATGGATATACACATCATCAAGCGCATATTCCCAAACACCACCCGTTTTCATCAACGTCATGGCGATCAGCACCAGCGTTGGCACCACAGCTCCAAGGATCGACCATTGCATCAACTTCTGCCGTTCCATCACGCGCCCACCTGTTTGTGACCAATCGCTGCGAAAACACCCTCGCATTTCGCGAAAAACCGCTTACATCTGATAGGGACAGGAGACACCATGAAGACAACGCTCATCAGCACGGCTCTCGCCTTTGCCTTTGCAACATCGGCCATGGCCGAAACGCTCGACGAATATCTATGGGAAAAACGCCCCGTGATCGTGTTTGCCAATACGCCCAACGATCTACTGTTCAAACGGCAAATGGAATTGCTGGAAGACGGCAAAGCAGAGTTGGACGAAAGGGATGTTGTTGTCATCGTCGACACGGATGCAGATGCCGAGGAAACAACCGAATTGCGCAAAAAACTGCGCCCGCGCGGCTTCCAACTGGTTCTCATCGGCAAAGACGGGCAAGTAAAACTGCGCAAACCCCGCCCATGGACTGTGCGCGAATTGTCCCGCGTCATAGACAAAATGCCCATGCGCCAACAGGAACTGCGCCAACGCTGGGAACGGTGAGCGTTATTGAATTCTTCGACTTTCCCGCCTATATGTATTGTATCACTTATATTCCGACACAAAGGAACATGACATGACTGAACAACGCGAAAAGCCAAAGCCGATTGCTGGTCAAACTGGACCACGTCCAAGCTACTGATTTTACTTTTTAAATCTGCGCTCATGACTTTTCCTTCAGCGCGGATTCAATGGCTTCCAAAGCCGACTCTCCAAACTTCAAAGCTTGAATTTTTACACTGATATAATCAGCGTACATCGCCTCGCGGCGTTCAACCGCTAGGTTTTCTATTTCATTCGAACGCAAGTCTTCGATCATAGCTTCAAGCGCAAACAATTGGCTGTAGTACCGCACGACGGGGCGAATAACCTCTTCTGGCAGCACATGGATTTCGCCAATGATCGCCCGAAACAAAGTATCGTTCCGCTCTTTTGGGACCAATGGCACAAAACTCTCATCCTCACGCATCCGATCAACGACAATCTCTAAATCCGCTTCCAGATCGAAAAGACGCAAGGCCTCGATATTCGGCAGGATTTCAGCGGCAATCGCGGTTTGCACATCGCGTGTGCGTTCCACCCGCCGCCGCCTGTCTGCAATTCGTCCACGCCATTCAGACACCGCCCACCCAAGGCCGACAACAGCGGCCCCAAGAAATGCAGCAATCAAGCGTGGATCGAACGACAGTTCAGGTTCCATCGCGCCTATTCGAACTCCATGATCACATCATCCACCGCAAGGTTATCCCCTGCTTCGGCATTGATTTTGCTCACTTTGCCCTTCTTTTCGGCGCGCAAAACGTTTTCCATCTTCATGGCTTCAACGGTGCACAACGCCTGCCCTTCTTGGACTTCATCGCCCTCTGACACATCGACTTTCACGATCAAACCCGGCATCGGGCAGAGCAACATCTTAGATGTGTCTGGTGGCAGTTTTTCTGGCATCAGCGCGGCCAATTCTGCATTGCGCGGGCTGCGAACACGCACCTTCACCTCTGCCCCGCGGGACCGAATGGAATAACCCGCAGATATCGGGGCCACTTTCAGAACCAGCTTTTCGCCGTTCACTTTCAGTTTTGCCAAAGGTTGCCCTGGCAGCCACTTTGATGACACACGCATGGTTTCGCCATCTTCAAACGTGACGGTGGATCCTTTGTCATCCGCCTTGATCGTCACCGCATAAGCCGCATCCTGCAACGTCACGATCCAGTCTTTGCCGACCTTGCGCTTGTGATTGTTGATCCGCCCAGACACCCGCGCACGGCGAATTTCGGCGACGCGGTACATGGCAGCACAGGCCGCCGCGATCTTACGTTCCGCCGCAGTATCAAGCGTAACACCTTCAAATCCTTCAGGATATTCCTCTTCAATAAAGGCTGTGGTGATATTGCCCGTGATAAAGCGGTCATGATCCATCACAGCGGCAAGGAATGGCAAGTTGTGCCCAATGCCTTCCAGCTCAAAACTATCAAGCGCCACACGCATACGTTCAATCGCATCCCCGCGTGTCGGAGCCCAAGTACACAGTTTGGCGATCATGGGATCATAATACATGCTGATCTCGCCGCCTTCATAGACACCTGTGTCATTGCGCACGGCATAGTCGTCCTTCGCCTTTTCAGCAGGTGGGCGATACCGTGTTAGGCGCCCAATGGACGGCAAGAAGTTGCGATACGGGTCTTCGGCGTACAGACGGTTTTCAATGGCCCAGCCGTTGATCCCGATGTCTGATTGTTTCATCGCCAGCTTTTCACCATAGGCAACGCGGATCATCTGTTCGACCAAATCAATACCTGTGATCAGCTCGGTAACAGGGTGTTCCACCTGCAAACGTGTGTTCATCTCAAGGAAATAGAAATTCTTGTCGCCATCGACAATAAATTCCACAGTACCCGCAGAACAATAATCTACCGCAGCAGCCAAAGCCACGGACTGTTCGCCCATCGCTTTACGTGTGGCTTCGTCGAGAAACGGGCTCGGCGCCTCTTCCACAACCTTCTGGTTGCGGCGTTGGATCGAACATTCCCG
>CAYWIR010000169.1:0-5967 GCA_964458375.1 uncultured Neptunicoccus sp. | reverse complement strand
TGGTCTATTGGCCCCTAGGTGCATTCGCCGCCTATAAGGCAATATGGGAACTGTTCGTGCACCCAACCTATTGGGATAAAACAGAACACGGCATCAATGACGCCCACTATCAGGATGAAATTAACAGGCTGACCTCGGCCCCAGTGGACAACGAAAAGACATATGCCCCAGTCCGTTCAATCACCAACGGCGGGTGATGGGCACCACACAGGATAACTTCACCAGCCCTGACAGTCTGCCCACGCATTGAAAAATGATTCAGCACAAACGCACAGGCCTCTAGCGGATTTTGCGGCGCTGTGCCCTGCCCATCCACAAGGATGTCGCCAGCGGCGCTAAACACCGCATCATAGGCCCCTTGATCCAGCATCGCGATATCCAACGCTTCACCTGCCAGCACAACACCTGCGTTAAACACGTTATTTGCCACAAATCGCGGCGCACTCATTGCCGCTTGATCTTTCCGTTTGTCGAGCACTTCAAACGCCATCGAAAACCGCGCAACATGCTCAAGCACTGTCTCTTTCGTAACAGGCGTTCCTGCTGGCACATCTTGCCCGATCACCGCCGCAAACTCTGGCTCCACCGCCAATTCAGCAAAGTCGGAAACCCGCATTGTGTCCCCTGATGGCAGAGCTTCTTGCCCTGTAATGTTCCCAACAATTGGCTCTGACACACCCGCCATTTCCATCAGCTTCGGAGCATTCATTGCAATCTTGCGCCCACACAAAGGACCAATCTGCGATGCAACGCGGTCTTGCACTTCGTAGGCTTGCGCCAATGTCATATCTTCAGGGTTCAGCGGGCGAACATCACGCCCTTGCAGAATATCTTGGGCAATCGCATCCGCCTCTTGCGCCAGTGCGTCATCCATTGCCAACACCAACGCCACCAGCATCCGCTTTCAACCGCGTTTGGAACGCAAAGGACAGATGATCCTTTAACAGTTGATCTGCCTGCACCGTATCGCCCTTTTCAATGGCTTGAACCAACGACAAATGCTCTGCCAAAGCCATTTCACCACGCCCATCTGCGGCCAGTGACGTTTCCGCCAACAACGCCATGGACCGATGCACCATTTCCAATTGCTGCACCAAATACCGATTACGGCTCGCCAAGTGAATCTGACGATGAAAACGGCGGTTCGCAATCGATAATTCACGCGGATTGCCAAGGTATTTGCGATCTTCCTCCACCATATCATACAGCACTTTGATCTCTTCAGCAGAGGCATGTTTTGCCGCCAAAGCTGCCGCCAAGCCCTCCAATTCAGACCGAACCTCATAAAGCTCGGCCATCTGGTTGTGATCCAAAGAGGACACAATCAAAGACCGCCCGTCGCGGGTCAACATGGCTTGCGTCTCAAGCCGTTGCAGCGCCTCGCGTACAGGGGTTCGCGACACGCCAAACCGATCTGCCAGCTCACTTTCAACCAATCGATCCCCAGGGCGATACACCCCCACATCAATGGCATTCAGGATCAGCTCATAGGCATCCTTTGGTTCGTGATTGGTTGGCATTGTTCCCCCTATTCCGCTGGGCGTTTGCGGAAAATGTCATCCACACCAGCAAATTCAATCAATTCAAATCCATTATCCCGCATCAATTCGGGAATTTCACTGCTCTGCGCATTGTTTTCAATGCTCCACACATCCACATCAACCGCAGAGAAATCAAAATTGGACAGAATATCCATTTCTCCCCCTTCAACATCCAGCGACAGAAAATCCACCGACGTCAAAGATTGTTCCGCAAGAATATCGTTCAGCGTTTTGGTCTCCAAGGAATGCACAACTTCCTTGTGCCGCTTGTCCGCCCGCACTTGTTTCAACAGATCGGCATTGTAACTGTCCAGAAACCCACTCATCTGCGTAAACCCATGGGTCACTTCCATGAACTGCAACTCACCTGATCGCCCTGCAACACCGTAGCCAAGGCACGGACACCGCCGCACCGCCTCTGCTTTGCGCAACTGCGTTGGCGCGGGTTCAACCAAAATCCCGCTCCAGCCGCGAAACATTTCGAAAAACAATGAGTTGGACCCCGTAACACCGTCATACCCACCAACATCTACAAAAACGCCGCCCGTTTTGCGCGCCAAGATCGAATCCACAATGCGGTCCTGTCCTGCTTGCGAAAAATAGGGCGGAACCTCTCCACGCATTTGACCAATCGCATGCAATTCCCGCGTCACGGCCCCACGCGAACGGCTGCGGTTCGTCTGCAATTCTTCCGTCAACGCACGCCCTGCTTCGT
Organism: uncultured Neptunicoccus sp.; assembly: GCA_964458375.1. Taxonomy (GTDB): domain Bacteria; phylum Pseudomonadota; class Alphaproteobacteria; order Rhodobacterales; family Rhodobacteraceae; genus Amylibacter. Next base: position 3,711 of record CAYWIR010000169.1, on the reverse strand, counting down.
CCAACAGTTTGCGCGCCTGCGCCATTTTCTCACTTGGTGTCATAAACGTATCCCTTGAATGGCGATTTTACGCCAAAGTGTACAACGATTAACGGGTTTTTCTCTCATAAGGAAAGCCTTTCGGGCCAACTGCGCCATTTGATCCCAAATGGCGGTTTCCCAACACGGGTTTTCACCCTAGGCTCTGCTTATGAAAGATCAATTCTCACACGTCTCCACTTGGGTCTTTGACCTCGACAACACGCTCTATCCGCCTGAATGCGCGCTATTTGACCAAATAGAAGTCAAAATGACGACCTATGTGATGGCCGAACTGGGTGTCGATCAAGACCGCGCGAATTTCCTGCGCAATCACTATTGGCAAACATATGGCACAACATTGTCAGGCATGATGCGCGAACATGACATTGACCCAATGCCCTATCTCTTTGATGTGCATGATATTTCCCTCGATCACGTCCCCCAAGACTTGATCCTGCGCGGCCACATCCAATCCTTACCTGGACGCAAAATTGTATACACGAACGGATCAGAGTTTCACGCTGATCGCGTCCTAGAAGCCCGCGGTCTCACAGGCATTTTTGATGCAATCTACGGCATCGAACACAGTGATTTTCATCCCAAACCGAGTGCTGAGGCCTATGATGCCATCATTTCCCGCGATGGCTTCACCTCCAACACCGCCGCTATGTTCGAAGACGATCACCGAAACCTACGTGTGCCCCACGACATTGGTATGCGCACTGTTCTGGTGGGGCCGCACGTGGATGGTGCCCATATCCACCACCAAACCACCGATCTCACGGCTTTTCTGTCGCAGATTGTCGCCTAGCCCTTTCCTTGCACAGCAAAGCCACCTACCTCTGACCCATGGCACGGGAAACCTTTGACATATTCGTAAGCGGCGGCGGCCTTGCAGGGCTGATCGCCACCTGTGCCTTTGCCGCCAAAGGCTATTCCGTCCTTTGCGTAGACCCAAGCGCCCCCATCACCGACACGGCAAACCCCAAGGCTGACAGACGCAGCACCGCCTTTTTGCAACCCGCCCGCGAAACACTGGAAACCGCAGGCATCTGGAACCGTCTGGCACCTCATGCTGCCCCCTTGCAAATCATGCGTTTGGCCGACGCAGGTGGATCAGAAAACGAAATCCGCTATGTGGCCGATTTTGATGCCAGCGATGTGTCAGACCTGCCCTTTGGCTGGAACTTCCCGAACTGGCTGTTGCGGCGCGAAATACTGGCCCTGCTCAACACCCTGCCAAACGCACAGTTCCGCGCAGGCATCGGCACAAAGCGGGTTCTAACGCGCGACACGCAGGCGTTGGTCACCTTAACAGATGGCACACAAATCGCGACAGACCTGATCGTGGCCGCAGATGGCCGCGGCTCCCCAATCCGCGAGGCGTCGGGCATCGGCGTACAAACATGGCGCTATGGGCAAAAAGGCATGGTCTTTACCGTCTCCCACCCCATTCCACACGAAAACGTATCTACCGAAATTCACCGCACTGGCGGCCCATTTACGTTGGTCCCATTGCCCGACCAGAATGGCCAGCCACAATCTGCAATTGTCTGGATGGAAACAGGTGCAGAAGCCGCACGCCTTATGGCGCTTTCAGATGCAGAATTTGCGGCCGCTGCCACAGATCGCAGTTGCGGCATCCTCGGCCCGCTGACGCTTACCAGCACACGGGCGAAATGGCCGATTGTCTCTCAAAAAGCGGACCGCCTCACGGCAGAACGCACCGCCTTTATTGCGGAAGCGGCCCACGTCATGCCGCCTATCGGGGCGCAAGGGCTGAATATGTCGTTGGCGGACATCCAAACTCTGTTGGATTTAATGGATGGACCTGCACCATTGGGCAGCGAACCAATGCTTGCGGCCTACGAAAACGCGCGGGCCAAAGACGTGTCCTTGCGCATTCACGGCGTTGATCTGCTGAACCGTGCCTCTCTGGCAGCCAGCCCTAACTTGCGCGCATTGCGCCTAAAAGGGCTTCAAATGCTGCACGGTTCTATCACGTTGCGCAAAGCCGCGATGCGCAAAGGTCTTGGCGTCTGATCACTCCGCCGCCGCAGACTGAACAGCGCCCCCAGCCCGAATAGCTGCCAACAACTCTTCTCGTCGTTTCGCAACCGTTAACGCATTTTGCTGCTTAACTGGACCAAAACCACGTACCTGCATCGGCAGTTCAGCCAACGCCAAAACCAAATCATGCGTTGCAGAATTGGCAAGCGGCAGAACCTCCGCCATGTCCCGTTCAAACTCTTTAATCAACGCACGTTCCATGCGGCGTTCTGCAGAGTAACCGAATACATCAAGCGGTGTGCCCCGAAGAACCTTGCCGCGTTTCAACAGCTTGAACAGGTTCAAAACCCATGGCCCAAACTTACGCTTTTTCGGGCGTCCATCCGCTGTTTTGCCAGGCAATACAGGCGGTGCCAGATGGAACCGCAGAGCTTTGACGTTGTCGAAATTCTCGGCAACCAACGTTTCAATATTCTCCGCATGCAGCCGTGCAACCTCGTATTCATCCTTATAAGACAACAGCTTATGATATGACTTTGCCACCGCCTCTCGCAGATCGGCATTCTCAACGCCATCAACAAAAGCACGGTATTTCTGTGCCAACCGACCGTTCTGATAGGCCGTCAACTCGTCAGCGCGATACGCAATACGATCCTCCAACGCCACTGGCAGCTCGACCACATTTGACCGCAAAGTCCGTGCTGCCTCTTTCGGCTCTGCAGCAGCCCAGCGGCCCACTTCAAAGGCCCGTCTGTTCCCCTCAACACCTGCCCCATTCAGCGCAATGGCCTGCAAAATACTCTCACGTGTTAACGGCACCAAACCATTTTGCCACGCAGCGCCTACCATCAACATATTGGCGTAAATGCTGTCCCCAAGATGCACACGCGCCAACTCAGTGGCGTTCAAAAATGCCACGGCGTCTTCGCCCAAACGCCCTGTCAACGACACTTGCATCCGATCACTCGGCAGTGAAAACTCGGTGTTCAGGGTAAATTCACCCGTGATGATCTCATGGGAATTGCACACAACTTTGGTGCGATCCCGTGCCATTAGGCCGAGCGTTTTTGCCCCCGCCGTCACCACCAAATCACCACCGATCACGCTGTCTGCTTCCCCAACAGCCACACGCACCGCGCTGATATCGCTAGGCTTTTCGGCAAAGCGACAATGGATGTGTACCGCACCACCCTTTTGCGCCAGCCCCGCCATTTCCATCATGCCAGCGCCCTTGCCTTCAACATGGGCGGCCATGGCCAGAACGGCACCTACCGTCACAACACCCGTACCGCCAACGCCAGTAATCACCATGTTATGGGTCCCGTTTATCGCAGGAACAGAAGGCTCTGGCAGCTCTGGCAATGTCATGCCACTCGCCTCTTGCTTCTTCGGCGTTCCCCCTTCAACTGTCACAAAACTCGGACAAAACCCGTTCACGCAGGAAAAGTCTTTGTTACAGCTGGATTGGTCAATCTTACGCTTGCGTCCCAACTCCGTTTCAAACGGCGTCACAGACACACAATTCGATTGCACGCCACAATCCCCGCACCCTTCGCACACAGCAGGGTTGATGAAAATCCGCTGATCAGGATCAGGAAACAGCCCACGCTTACGGCGACGGCGTTTTTCAGCAGCACAGGTTTGCGCATAAACAATGGCAGACACACCCTTGATTTTGCT
>CAYWIR010000168.1:0-5967 GCA_964458375.1 uncultured Neptunicoccus sp. | reverse complement strand
CACCATTTGGGCACAGCGTTAGGGTCATCGTTCCACCCCAATTGCACTGTTGCAGGCCTTCTGCATCGTCGTATGGCCAAGTATAGCCCTTATACCCAAGCGATTTCAGCGTGGTGACATAGCTGGTGTTTTCAATACCAAATGTGCCATCTAATTTTGGCCCAATCTCACACTCTGACGCGCCGCCACCTGGGTTTGCCCCTGTCGCCGCACAACTTCCCGCACAAGAATAAAAACTTGCTGAATTACACCCGTTCGGTGCTTCTGGTTTGGGGTTCGTTGGATCGCCAACACCGGGTGATGTCATCCAGTGCCCAGGTGATGAACACGCCTGCAATTGCCCTTTGTCATTTGAATTCAGCAACGAAAACCCAGCTCCGATCACAATCTGTTGGTCCGGGTTCGTAGAATACATCGTGGTTTCGTCTTCACCGGGACATGCGCTCAGATCCAGCATGCTGGCATCCGTTGTAAAGCGGTTGCCGACACAAAAATTGTCCTTAGCCACACCTTTTGGCGGCGTAACAGTCACCGCCATCGGAATCGTAAAGCCGTCCACAGCGGAAATATCGATATAATCATCCGAACCGATCGGCCCACAGGTCGTGGCGCTCGGCTTAGAAGCACAATCAGGATACTGCGCCGCATCCGACGATGGGTTAAACGCACATTCGCTGCCAGACAGGGACGGGTCGCAGCCAAAAGTCGGCTCAAACAATGTGTTTACCCCTGCAAGGTCCCCAGACAGCGCCCCAATAACACAGTTTGTTGGCGCATCAGCATCACACCCAAGGTAGAACCGCAGGTTCCCACCTGGCGCTCCCTTATTCGGCACATCAACGCTCAGCGTTTTGCTCGCTTTCAACAAATACTGATCGCCAACCTGCGTTTTCCACCAGTCCCACTGCCCTTGAACAGTTTTCTTCGAACCTGGAGGTGTCTCAATCATCCACGCATCCACAGCGCAGTTGTTGAGAATTGTAAAGCGGCTGGTGGAGCCGCTGTCCGCCAACGCGGGCAGTGCGGCCAATCCAAAGGTCACCGCAAAAATTGAACGTCGAATGCCTGTCATGAGACTTTCCCTCATTTAATTATTATCTGTTGAGTGCAAAAGCACTCTACCATTAGTAGCATTCATGCGGATTTACTCAAATATTTAATAGTAAAATTTAAAAACCGCACTCAATCTACTTTAGATTTAAGTAAATCTATCAACTTGAGCGGCATGCCGATCCGCCTGTACCCTGTCAGAACAAGTTCACCACATTTCTGTTCACAGGCAAATATTGCGCAATTTGGCGCAACAGGGTGCGGCGGGTTAACCCGTTAACCTTTTGAAATTTGCAACACACTACCCATACCTAGGGGACCCCTGTTTCTGGCTAGTTTGCTTTTTTCGGAATCCACCGTTAACGAACTCGTTAACGCGGCGCAGGCAAACCCGCCAACGCCGTTTCCAGATCACCATATCCCGTGAACCGCCGCTCCAGCGGCAGCCCCATCCGCGCCGCACAGTCCCGCGCTTTGGCCGTCAACTCTGCATTCTCCGTCTGCGCTTGGTACACCACCTTCTCGTAGTTCCCAAAATACATCTCCAGCAACTCAGGATGCCGATCCAGCCCCATAGGTTTCCAGAAAAAGCTATCAAAAACAGACACTAAGAAATCAGTAAGGTAAAATGCCGTGATCTCTTCCTCGGCGATTTCAGCAAAGGCATCATTGCCCTCAAAAAAGGAATAACAATGGGGCCCAGCGATCATTTCAACGCCCAGCTCTTTGCACTTCGCTTCCAGCTGTCCACCCGTCCCACAATCCGCATAGGCCACAAAAATCTGATCATAGGCCTCGCGGTGCTTCGCCACAGCCTCCTCCACACCCACGGTGATTTTATCAGGTGTCATGTGCCATTTCGCAGGCAAACACGTCAGGTCCAAATGGTCCCAGTCATTGACCTTGAACAGGGCTAAAATCTCACGGGCCAACGCTCCACAGGCCAAAACCAAAACGCGCGCAGGATTGCTCCTACGCGCGTCCAAACCTTGTTCCGTCAATGTGTGATCATCAACGTCCATGCGTGCTTACGCACTCATTTGATTGTGTTTTTTCGCCATGAACTCTTTGGCTGTCTCAACCGCAACGGCCGCATCACGACAATAGGCATCCGCCCCAATCGCCTTGCCAAACTCTTCGTTCAGCGGTGCGCCACCAACCAGAATAGTGAAATCATCGCGCATGCCTTTTTCGACCATCGTGTCGATGACAACTTTCATATACGGCATCGTGGTTGTCAGCAGCGCAGACATGCCCAGAATGTCGTATTCGCCGGTTTCCAGCTCATCGATATAGTTCTCAACAGGGTTGTTGATGCCAAGATCTTTGACTTCAAAGCCAGCACCTTCCATCATCATGGTTACCAAGTTTTTACCAATATCGTGTATGTCACCTTTAACCGTGCCAATAACCATATTGCCAAGGCGCGGTGCACCCGTTTCGGCCAACAAAGGTTTCAGAATGGCCATGCCACCCTTCATCGCGTTCGCTGCCAGCAAAACCTCTGGCACAAACAAAATACCATCGCGGAAATCGATCCCAACGATCCGCATCCCTTCCACCAACGCTTTGGTCAGCACATCATAAGGCTGCCATCCGCGTTCCAGCAAAATATTAACGGATTCTTCAATCTCTTCCTTAAGACCATCGTACAAATCGTCGTGCATCTGCGGCACAAGCTCATCATCGCTCAGTTCAGACAGGATGATATCTTCTTCGTCAGACATTAGCTGTTAATCCCATGTTAATAGTTGCCCATAGGGCGGTGTATTCAGTACCACGTTACGCGGATGGCACGCGCATTCTGCAAAAATAGCGACACTGTATTTTCCCATTCCGACCGAATGTGACAAAATTGACCAGTTTACGCCCGTCTGCGACGGCGTGTGCGGGTCGGTGCCGTCTGCTCGCCGGTGCCATCACTTTCAGAAGAAAAAGCACCCATTTTGCTAGAAATCGTATTTAAATCAGGCCGTTGCCCAACCTCTGTCGTCTCAAGTAAATGCCGCATTGCAGCAAGATGTTCAGGCATCGTGCCACAACAGCCACCGATGATTTTCGCACCACAATCGCGGGCCAAAACGGCATATTCGCCCATCAATTCGGGGGTCCCATCGTAATGGATATGCCCATTCACGTACTTGGGAATGCCCGCATTGCCTTTGGCGATAAGCGGCGCATCTGGTCCAGCCGCACTCATGCCCAAAACCGTGCGCAACAAGTCCGATGCACCGACCCCACAGTTGGCCCCAAAGGCCATGGGCTTGTGCGTCAACCCCGCCACCATTTCGACCATACCCGTTGATGTTACACCCATCATCGTGCGCCCTGCGGTGTCAAAGCTCATGGTCCCACACCACGGCGCACCAACGTTACCGATCGCCTCGGCTGCGGCAGCGTACTCTTCTGGGGCCGAAATGGTTTCCACCCACAAAACATCTGCGCCACCTTCCATCAGGCCATGGGCTTGTTCTTCAAACATTTCAACGGCATCCGCATGGGACAACGTCCCTACAGGCTCCATAATATCGCCCGTCGGCCCCATGGACCCAGCCACAATCACATCACGGCCCGATGCATCTGCAACCTCGCGGCCAATCTCGGCTGCAATGCGGGATAATTCTCGCGCCCGTTTTTCTGCGCCATGCAATTTCAACCGGCTGGCATTGCCGCCAAAACTGTTCGTCAAAAACAGGTCTGACCCTGCATCGACAGCCCCCTGATACAGCGCCTTGATCCGATCAGGATGCCAGTCATTCCACATCTCTGGCGCTTCGCCAGCCTCTAGCCCCATGTTGAACAGGTTAGTCCCTGTTGCCCCATCCGCCAGAACCCAGCCTTGCGTATCCAGAATTTTTTGCAGTTTTTCAGACATATAGCATTCCTAATGCCCATCAAAAGCGTGGGCCTAGGTCGTGCGTGTCACAGACCATTGCTCAAAGCAAATTCATACTCATCATAAAGATTATGAGTTTTCCGCGATGTTTTTCTGCGCAACGGATTGAATTCGCGCAATCATCGCACGTAAACCGTTGGACCGCTGGGCCGACAGGTGTTGATCTAACCCCAACTGGGCAAAGGCCGCTGGCGCATCAGTTTCAACAACTGCCTTTAGGCTCTGTCCGTTGTAAAGCGCACCCAAAATGGCAATCAGCCCCCGCACAATCATCGCATCGCTTTCCCCGTCAAAGGTGAAAACACCCGTAAGGCCCTGCCCTTCGATTTTTGGGACAATCCACACTTGCGACGCACAGCCATCAACCTTGGTGGCAGGCACACGCAACGCTTCGTCCAACGCGGGCATCTCTTTGCCAAGTTCGATCACATGGCGATATCGATCTTCCCAATCATCTAAAAATTCGAAAGTCTCGACAATTTCTTGAAAGTCTTCGGTCATTTTTAACCTGTTTGGCTTATGAGTGTGACCGTTACCTATGGCGCAGGTGCCATTTCGTCCACCCAAATTGTCTACAACTCTCACTCCACTCTTTTCTTTGGCCCCTATTTTGGCTAACCATTACGCAATAATATGGGGTGAGCAGATGAAAAACCTTTTGTGCGCGTGTTTTGTGGTTGGAATGGTGTCCTCTTGTGGGCTCGGCAACAGCAGTGTTGGCAGCAGTGCGAACAGCGCATCTTCCGCCAGCTCAGCAGGCAGCGGCAGCTCGGCAAATATCTTTGGTCGTCGCAACCGCGTTGAAAAACAGGTGCAAGAAACGGGCATCACAGATGGCCGCACATTGGTCTCGGTTATTAAGGCCGCCCGCTTTGAACGAACACGAGACGGTGGGATCATCCGCGCACGGGCCGTAATGCCTCGGCAAGGCTATTACGATGCCAAACTGGTTAGCGCCGATGCTTTCAAGCCCGATGAAAATGGCGTTTTGGTTCTGGAATTTCGCGCCAAGGAACCAGAATTTAACACTTACACATCAACAGAGCGGTCGCGTGAGTTGGATGTTGGTGTGTTTCTGTCACGCCAGGCTTTGGCATCGATTAAATCGATCCGCATTGTTGGCCGCCAAAACCAAGTCAGTCTGCGCCGCTAACTCATTACAAACGAACGATTTTTACGCTACTGCCATCCGCAGACAGTGCGATTTTTCCATCGCATAGGTCTTTGGCATCTTTCCCAAAAACCTCACTGCGCCAGCCCTTAAATACGTGATCCCCACCGACACCAGCCGCGATATCATCCAGCTCTGACGCATTCGCAATCAGCTTTTGCGCAACCCCTGCTTCTTCGGCTTTTGCTTTCAACAAAACCCGCAGAAGATCGGACAACCCTTCATTTCCTTGCGGACGATGTTTGACCTTATCCACCACAGGCAAAGCGTCATTTGGCATCGCATCTGCCGCCTTGATCGCACCAATAATGCCTTCAGCCACCTGCCCTTTGCGCGCCTCGCGCAACAGCAGACGGGACTTGCTCAGATCCGCAGGAGCTTTAGGGCGCGTTGCCGCAACTTCCATCAAGGCATCGTCTTTGAACACCCGATTTCGCGGAATATTGCGGTCTTGCGCATAGACTTCGCGGAACTCTGCCAGCTTTTGCACCGTCGCCAAAAACCGTCGCGAACTGCTGCGCGTTTTCACGCGACGCCAAGCGTTCTTAGGGTCTGTGTTGTAGGTATCTGGGTTCGTCAGAATTTCGACTTCTTCCTCAACCCACGATTTTCGTTTGGTTTTTTCCAACCGCTTGGCCAAAAACTCATAAATTTCGCGCAGGTGTGTCACATCCCCAATCGCATAGTTTTTCTGTTTGTCCGACAGCGGACGCTGGGACCAATCGGTAAAACGGGACGACTTGTCCAACTGCGCTTTGGCGATTTTACGCACCAGGGTTTCGTAGCCGACCTGCTCTCCAAACCCGCAAACCATTGCCGCGACTTGCGTATCAAAAAACGGCTTTGGAAA
>CAYWIR010000167.1:0-5968 GCA_964458375.1 uncultured Neptunicoccus sp. | reverse complement strand
AATCACGCATACACAGGCCGTTTAAACACGCGCACGTTGTCCATCCGCTCAATGTAATACAGATCATCTTCATAGCTGTCGGTCAGCGTGTTCACCATATCCTCGGTCCAGATATCGGCCATGGTTTCCCCTTCAATCGGTGGAAATCGTTCTGCAAACTTTCGCGCCACTTGGTTGCGTTGCGACATATTTTCGGTTGGATGTTTCAACAGATATTGCTGCATCAAAGAAATACCCCGCAACGAAATCTCAGGGTCTTCTGGCTCAAACGGGGCCGCAACCAATTCCTCTTTGTTGGGCAACCCCGCAAAGGCTTGCGCCACGCTCCGCCAGATATAGGGATAATCCTCATACGTCCAAACGTTCAACGGCACACCATCATCGCGCCCTTGAAGGCGGTGCAAATATTCCGACCAGCGCAGCGCGAAAGGATCGCTCATCGCACTGAACGCCGCAAAGCTCAGGGTTGGATCGGCAAGATAGGCCACCGAGTAGCAGGACGGCAGAAAGTTCGCAGGATTGCGCACCGCTGCAAACACCCGCATGCTGTCTTGGCCGATCAACCGCATCAATTGCGACACTGTCGAACTGCCACGGGGATAGATTGTCGTGTCCTTGGACGGGCGCAGTGGAGACCCACTGATAGAAGGGCGCAGGATCAGCACCTTGTCGTAATCCCGGCCATCCGTCAGCTGCGCGATCAGGCGCGGCAGGGTCTGTTCATTCGCGGTGTTCTTGCGAACGGCCTTAATGGCGGGCCAAACAGCAGCCTCCATCTTGTCGTCTGACGGCAGCAAAATCCGATTTTGCTCCAGCAATTCAGAATTCGCATCCAGCTGTTGGCGCAAGTGATCCTGTGCCGTTCGATGTCCGCCAATGAATACCCGAAATTCCACAGCCCGTTCCGTTTTTTGATCTGGTTCAACTATCACTGAACAGAGTTAATGTATCGTTTCACCCTTTTCCACAGTGAAAAAGAACTCTGAGTCTGGATCTTTCTCCACCACGTCATCTGGGATCACATCTGGCCCTGACAAAAACACGTTCGACCCGAAATGCGCATGCAAACGGGATAGTTTTTGCAACCGATCCCCCGTCAGATCCTTGTAAAAATCCGTGTATTTTTCCGTGGCCCGCAGTTCATCAATCTTGGCGCGGTGGCGCTTAACCGCCTCAACATGGATCGCGGCAATTTCTGGGTCCGCCATCAACTTCTCATATTCTGCACGGGCCTTGGGGATCATCCGCTGGATGGACGTATCCTCTTCTGCGTTGTTGTTCATCCGAAACCAATAGGCCAGCCCCTGATCGCGATCCACGTGGTTCACACGGCCCCGATCCCGTTTAACCAGAAAGCTCTCGGCGCTGCGCACAGCATAATGGTTCAATTGCACCAGATCATAGCCATAGGTCCGCGTCGTTGACCGCCACGCATTGCGGTAGATTTCTTTGGGCAATTTTATACCCGATCCATTGACCCAATGGATTTGCTCCCACAATTGCGGATTCAATCCTTTGGGGCGGTGCACGCCCATCTTCTTAAAGAACCCGTTGTTCTGGTACAGCGTTTTGAACCCCCAAGCCTGATGCGGTTTGTTGGCAAATTCAGGTGCGCATTTGGTCAATTGGTCGAGCAGAAAAGCATCTTCGTATTCCGCCACATCTCCATTGCCAAACAACCGCCAAGTCATGGCAAACATGTTTGCATTGGGCACCTCGGCAAACAACGCGTCCAACGTGCCATCTCCGCATTTGATGTTCACGAATTCATCCACATCCATGTTCACCAACCAATTGGCCTTTTGTATGATCTCTTCGTCGTCACAGGCATGCATGGCGGCGTGCTGCGGTTTCATATCCACCTTGCGATAAGGATTGTCGCGGTGTTGCAGAATGCCACGCTCTTGCAGCTTATCCAGCAGCGTATCCGTCCCATCCGTGCAATCGTTGGTGTAAACAAGAAAATCGTCAAACCCGACAGCCTTGTGATACGCAATCCATTCCAGAATGAACGGCCCCTCGTTTTTCATACAGGTCAGGATGCAGGCCCGTCCGCGACCTTGATCCATATCCGGCTTGATCACTGGCATCCGAACTGGCTTTTCGTTGAACCGTTTCTTTGCCAATTCAATGAGTGGCTCATGTTCCACAAGGCTCGACTTTGGTACAATTTTTGACACAGACGGTGTCGGATATCGCAGCGACATAAACCGATAGAACAACCGCGCCTCAGCAATATTTGCATTCACATTGCCAACACGGATCAACCGCCAAATGGCGGCATCAGACGCCACGCTTGGCGCAATGCACCAGCGCGATTTCAGCTTCTTGGCATCAAACTGCACGCAGATATGATCACCAAATTCCGCCGTACGGTTTTTGCGCGTACGCCACGGGTATACATGCCGTCCACCAAGCGGGATCAACCCCACTTCGGATGCAACCGCCGCATCAAACAACGTGGTGTCATCGCCTTCGATCATCAGATCATAAACATCAATATTCGCCACAGCCCGCGCGTCCCGTAAGAACCGATTGCGGATCAACTCATAGATCATCACTTGGGAAATCGGCGACGACCACCCATCAGGATCAGGGATTTCCATACGGTCCTTACCAGGCGCATCAGGGGCACAAAATGGATGCGCCTCGGGCGGCATTTTCGGATCACCCAGCGGCGTGTCCGCGTTCAACAGCACAACCTCACACGGGCCAGACAGCTTTTTCACACCCTTGCGCAACCGCCGCATAAATCCCTTGTCGCTGTCAGGCTCTGCACGATCTAAAATCACCGCACCCTGCAAGCCGTGATGCTTTACGTGATAGTCGAGCCAGTCGAGCACCACTTCTGCACTCTCGCCATTGCGCACCGACACAAAACAGTTTTTACCCGCGAACAACTCCAGCTCTGCATGTCTTGGGTCAATCTTCACCTCGGTGTCTTCAAACACCATCATCAGCGAACCTTCTATCTTGTCGGTTTCACACGTCCACCACGTCGCCCCGCCGATGCTGCGTGTCTCCAAAACACGCATGTCCTTACCAGGAAAAACCCGCAACGTATCCGCATCCGAATGAAAGAAAAGATGCACGATCCGCACGTCCCCTTCGACAACGCCCACGGCATCCAGAAGGACAATGCCCTCTGCTTCGGCCACAAACATCTGGCGGCGGTGCAATTCGTTTTTCTCTGGCTTAGCCACTGAAATCACCCATTGTATCTTTTCATCTGAATTTGCGTTTTAACGTACCGAAGTGCGCGGTCCCGTGGCGGTGGCGTGCTGCTTGCCAACAACCCTAGCCGCCAAATCAGCCGCACATTGTCTAGGTCTTCCAACATCACAGCTATGCGCTGCTTATGCTCTTCACAACTGCCAGTGTGCAATAAATCAACGTCTGGCAACGCCAACAGATGATCCCGCACCTTGGCCGTTGCACCCGCCATCCGTTCAATTCCACGGTCTTCAACCACATTGAAATTTCGCTCCGCCCAATAGGACAGGTCAATCGTGCGATCCATGTGGTTGGGCAACCCTCGCACCGATTTCAGCATAAACTCCTCAGCAGACCGCACAGAGTAATGGTTCATATAGGCCAGTGCATCGTCAAACTGCACCGCGTTCATCAACGATATGGCTTTGTCCTGCTGCGCCAATTGCTTGGGTAACTTCTGCCCATTAGACGCATACCAAACCGCCACCTGATCCTTTTTATTACGCGGCCGATGAACACCCATCTGGCGAAAGGCGCTTGGCCGAAACAGTGTTTTAAACAGACAAGACAGCGGGTAATTCATCCCATGCGGCGCGCACATCGCAAACCGTTCTGTCACGGGCGCAGTGCTATAATGCTCCTGCCCACCGGCCCCAAACAAGCGCCACGGAAAGGCAATCGCCTCCGCCTCTGGCATGCTCGCCACCAACGCAGGCACATCTGCCACGTCTTCGGGCAGGTTCATGTATTCGTCACAGTCAAAGAACATCACCCAATCCGCGGCCTTCACCAGCGGATGCTTTTTCGCAATATTCAGCGCCTGCCACTGCACTGTCTTTTCTTCTGTGAATTCAAACGGCAGATGCGTGATACGATCATCCGCGCCCAGCGCCTCCAACAGCTCTGCGCTGCCATCATCACAATCATGGGTCAACACCAGCATATGATCAAACCCGGCCGCCAGATGATGCGCGATCCAGTCAACCACATAGGGCCCTTCGTTGCGCAAACAGGTCACACCAAGGATCATTTGCTCCCCCTCGCCTGCTTTTTCAGCGTCTTGCGTCGATGTTTAAACGCGGCATGCATAATAGGCACCCAATCATCCAAACCCCGTTGCAACAAATGATGCTCCATGACCGTGCGATACAGCCAAATATTGCCCCGATCGCGGATCATCTCGCTAAACCGCGCCTCGTCCAAGGTGCCAATTACACCTTCCCCCATCACAGGTTTCAGCACATCCAAACGGCGCAAAAACAACGATGTGCGATGCCCAAAGGCAGGCGCACGCAAATGAACCATATTGTCACCCGTCAGGCGTTTGGCATGTTCATTGTCCAGCTTTTCGAATGGGTCATAAACAATATAAACCTTATTCGCTGCCTCAACACAGGGCACCGCATCGGAATAGGGTAAATTCCAATCCGCAACATGCCCCTTTTTGAACCGCGTTTCCCACGGCACCAAGTCTCGGCTCAGTGTGGTTTGCGGGCTAAAGGCAATCACCGTGGCGCCTGGCATCAAGGCGCTAAACACCATGGCAGCAAACCCGCCCATGGACGCCCCTGCAAGCGCGATATACCCGAACCGCTCAAAAAACCCGTCATCGCGCATACGCTCCAAACGTTTGATCAAACGCTCATCGCGAAACCACGTCGGCCCTTGCGCGAAAATTCCCATGTGGGACCAATTGTTGTAATTGCAAAACCCCGACGCCCAAGCCTCGCGGTCATACCCATCGTGGCCCGCCTCTGCGAGGTTATCAAAAGTAATCACCAACTGGCTCAGGTTCCGCTCCACATAGCACAGCGAATGATCCCCCATCTTTTCGTAAAAGCCGTCCCGTTCTCCATCTGGATAGATGTCACGATACCAGTCAGGGATCACACCCTTTTCGACCTTGCGCTCTATCGGTTCTTCTTCAATCTGCTTCGGATCGGATGTCATGCGACTTACCGTTTCTGAAGAACCATGAACTGATCTTTGCGCGTCTTGTCATAGCCAACCTGATAGATGAAACAGCCCGAAATATGTTTGCGAAGCGCGTTCATCTCTGTCTCGATGCCTTTGTCCACATGGGCAAAGGCCCCGTTCTGCTGATACCCATAGAACAGTTCAGATGTCTTGGTGAACCCTGGCACTTCCATGTGCTTTGGCTGCCACCGCAGGCTTTCAATGGCGTAAATCCCACCAGATGCCATCTTTGGAAACAGCTCTAGGAACGCATTCTGTTGATGGTGCGACGCATGGCTGGCGTCATCCACGATGATATCCATTTTGGGCAAATCGGCTGTGGCCTTCGCAATACCGTCGCGCGTGTCCATGTCACATTGCACAAATGTAAACCGATCCTCTTTCATCCAGCTGAAATCACAGACATCCAACCCAAAAACATCCGCCTTGGGGAAATACTCCAACCACATGCGAATGCTCGGCGCATCTGTGGTTTCGCGATCCACAGGAAATTCATGCTCTGGCCCACCGTCCTGCAAACCCATTTCCATCACGTTCAGCTTGCGGGTGCGCAGCGGTGAAAACAGCATCTGATACATATCCGTATACCGATGCCGATTGCTGCCCTTATCCACTTCAAAACTGTCCGCAATGTCAGTCAGGTTCACAAGCCCAATGCCCGCCCGCTCCGACTGTGCAATCGGCGCAACTGTCGGCTTGGACACAACGGCCTTTTCCTTCGCCGCCTTAGGCACTTTCACCTTGGGCGTCTTTTCTTCCACACGACCCTCAGCCGCGG
>CAYWIR010000166.1:0-5976 GCA_964458375.1 uncultured Neptunicoccus sp. | reverse complement strand
TCAGCCCACGTTCCTTGGGCTTGCGATGTCACCCGCGCGATTTGCGCGGCCAGTTTGGCAGGAACTTTACTCGCTCTGTCATAGGACCGCTTGATGTGGCGCAGCTGCGCGACCTCCACTGCACCTGAGGTTTCGGCAGCGGCAAGCCATTGTGCCACCCGAGGGTCCGTACGCCGCGCATGCAAAACACTTTCCATCGCGGCCATTTCTTCACCGCGCTGGGGCGCCGCATCACGTGGCATCATGGTTTCTTGATCCCACCCGAGCCGTCCAGCCACCGCGCTCAACGCCTCGGTCTCGCGTTGAAACGCCATGAGTTCGTCAAATGCAGCCATGCTCTAGGCCCCCTTAATTGTTTGCGCCAATGGATAGCGCGCCAGATACCGGCCGCGCAGGATCACGACCCATAAGACCACGGCGATAAATTGATGCACGATCGCGATTTGAACAGGCGCCGAATACAAAACCGTAACAATGCCGATCACCATTTGCAGCGTCATGATTGCAAGCATCACATTAAAACCAAACCGTGTTTGTTCGTTCGCACTGCGCCGCGCACGTGACCAAACATAAATCCCGAAGGCAAACAGACCATAGGCCGACATGCGGTGAATGAACTGCACCAACCCCGCATCCTCAAAGAAATTGCGCCAAAGCGGCGTGATCAAAAACGGATCGGGCGGAAAGAATCCGCTTCCCATCAGCGGCCAAGTTGGGAATGCGCGCCCAGCGTCAATTCCAGCTACCAATGCCCCGAGCAAAATCTGCACAAACGCAAAAACGATTAACCCGTTGGTCCACCGCACCAAGGCCCCATCACCACTGCGGCGGGCTTGCATTAAATCCGCCTCACGCCGCCCCAGTTGAAAAACGTACCACGCTATGAACCCAAGAATGACAAACGCCAGGCCCAAATGGGTTGCCAAGCGGTAGGATGCCACATCCAACATCCCCTCGCGCAAGCCGCTGGACACCATCCACCAGCCGATTGCACCTTGCAAACCGCCAAGTGCCCCAAGCAACATCAAGCGCCCTGTCCATCCCGTAGGGATTTGGCGCGCGGCCAAAAAGCCGAAAAAACCAACGGCCCAGACAAGCCCAACAAAACGCCCCAACTGGCGATGGCCCCATTCCCACCAGTAAATCACCTTGAATTCAGCCAAACTCATGCCTGCGTTTTGCTCTGTATATTCTGGGATTTGCTTATAGGCGTCGAACTCCGCCTCCCAATCCGCCGCATTGAGCGGGGGCACAGACCCGCTCAGCGGCGCCCATTCAGTGATCGAAAGCCCCGAGTCCGTCAGTCGCGTCAGACCGCCCACCGCAATCATTAAAACCACCAACGCAAATAAGATCATCAACCAAACACGGATCGCACCGCGCGCGCCGCGCCCTTTGGCGTCAATACCACCAGGGGCGGCCATGGGTTTTTGGACGTCGCCGACTTCTTCAAAAATACTGCGGGATTTTTGCGCCATAACCTACCTCACTGTCTTTGGTCGCGAACCTAAGGCGCGCTCGACCCCTCGGCAACCCATGGCCATGCACATGAACAAAACGCCACACCTGTTTTTATGCGTCTTTGCTTTCTTAAAACTCCGGGGGCGCAGCTTGCTGCGGGGGCAGCGCCCCACTCTTGGCGCACCGCAGGTGCGCCCCCGCTCGCCGCAGGCGTAAACCGTCAGGTTTTTCCACGCAGCAATTGGCGCAAAACCCCGTGCAGCATTTGAACATCTGCCCGGGTCATCGGCATTCGGCTCCACAGATTGCGCAAATTGATCTTCATGCTTTCTGCTTTTTCGTCTGGATAAAAGAACCCTGCGTCTTCCAAACGGTCCTCATAATGGCGTGCCAAGGCTTCGATATCTCGCTGATCTGCGGCTTGAATGGTTTGTCCTTGCAGGGCCACGTCCTGAACCGTGTCCACCGCGCGCCGCCATTCGTAGCCAACCAACAACACGCATTGTGCAAGGTTCAGTGATGGAAACTCTGGGTTTACGGGCACTGTAATGATCGCATTTGCATGGGCAATATCTGCATTTTCCATACCTGATCTTTCTGGGCCAAACATGACCGCCACCTTTTCACCCTGTTCAATCCGCTCAGCGGCATCCCGCATGGCCGCCTCGGGCGAAAAAACAGGTTTTGTCAGCTCGCGCGGGCGCGCTGTGGTCGCATAAACATACGTACGATCCGCAATTCCTTGGGCGACATCTGCAGACACTTCGGCCTCATCCAACAACCGCCCTGCCCCCGACGCCAGCGCATCTGCCGCGGGATTGGGCCAGCCATCACGCGGGGCCACGATCCGCATCCGATCCAGCCCAAAATTCCACATTGCCCGCGCGGCAGCGCCGATGTTTTCACCCATCTGTGGGCGAATGAGAACGAAACTGGGTTGGGCGCGGTCCGTGGGCATCAAGACTCTCCTAATTGCACCTGCGGCCTAGCCCACCCCTATTCAAGACGCAACTTCATGGATATAGCGGGCACGACCAAAGGACACGAATATGACCGATACACCCGATCATCCTCAGATTTACCTTATCACACCGTCCGAATTCGAACTGTCCAGTTTTCCCGAAACGCTGGCACGCTGCTTGGACACAGTTGATGTGGCCTGTGTTCGATTGGCGATGGGGACGTCGGACGAAACCGCAATCGCTAAGGCAGCCGATGCACTGCGACAGGTCACACATGACCGCGACGTCGCACTGGTCATCGATTCTCATGTTTTGATGGTCGAACGGCTTGGACTTGATGGTGTTCATCTGACAGATTCGGCGCGGTCGGTGAAAAAGGTACGCACAGCCTTGGGCGATGATGCCATCGTTGGCACCTTTTGCCAGACCTCGCGCCATGATGGGATGACAGCAGGTGAACTTGGTGCAGATTATGTCGCCTTTGGTCCCGTCGGCGCCACGTCGTTGGGCGATGGCACACGCGCAGAACTTGACCTGTTTGAATGGTGGTCCATGATGATCGAAGTGCCCGTCGTCGCCCAAGGCGCCCTTGACGATGCGTTGATCCGCCAGATCGCACCGCATACAGATTTCTTTGGTCTAGGTGACGAAATCTGGTCCACCGACGATCCTGCCGCGGCACTAATTCAATTTAGCACCGCTATGCGCTGAATGCCCGTCGCGAACCATTCGTTCAAGATACACAGCAAGATCTTTACGCCCTTCAAAGTCAGAGACTTTTACCGGATCATGATAGATCACCCGAACCCCACCTTGGGGTGATTGGGCGAGCGTCGCCAACAGATGCGTTCCAAATTCCATATCGCCCCACCAACCATAGTGGCGCGGATCAAGGCCTTTTGGCGCCATGTAAACCACGCTGACGGGTTGAATCGACAATCCATCGCGCAGCGCATCATCAAAGAAAGCGGCAAATAATGTGGGCTTGAACGCCAAAACCTGTTGCCCGTCTGTTGATGTGCCTTCTGGGAAAAACAACAACTTATGCCCTTGGCTTAATCTTTGACGGAACACTTCGATCTGCCCGCGCGCTTCTTTGCGATCTCGTGCGATGAACACTGTCCCCGTCGCGCGCGCCAACC
Organism: uncultured Neptunicoccus sp.; assembly: GCA_964458375.1. Lineage (GTDB taxonomy): Bacteria > Pseudomonadota > Alphaproteobacteria > Rhodobacterales > Rhodobacteraceae > Amylibacter. The sequence goes on along the minus strand of CAYWIR010000166.1, from coordinate 2,411 downwards.
ATCCGATCCCCGGCCAGCCGGCGACTTCGGACTTGGACACAAAATAAATGCGTTTGGATGCGTTCAGTGCGAAAATATCCAGCCAAGATGAATGGTTCGCAACAACAGCGCCCGATCCAACCATCGGCGTACCGATCCGTTCAAATTTGATACCCATCAAAACGAATGAAGTTCGGCAGACAAATTGGGTGATATAGGGAGTTACCGGCCGGCCCTGCCCGAACATTGGCCGTTCAATCAGCCGAACGAGCAAAAGCAATAGCAAACATCCAAACGTCAGCACCCCAACCGAAAGCCCGCGCAAGACCACCAACACCCAGCCCCAGCCGCGCACAGTGTGGCTGGGCGGAAGAGCGTCCGATTGCCACGTCATAACGCGCGATCGTAAATGGAGGCCTGACGCGGATTCATGCGGGCCGTATCCAGAACCAGACACACATCGGTGGTGTTGAATTGATGATCCACAAAGGCCCCTTTCCCCACAAATCCCCCAAGCCGCAGGTACGCCTTTATCAAGGCGGGAACCTGCTTCATCGCACGTACACGATCAATATCATGGGTTAACGCCATGGATTGATAACATTTCGAACGCGGACACAGATCTTGCGGTGCAAGATGATCACGGGCAAGCAACGACAACGGCTGGGCCAACTCGGCAACGTCGGTGCCGTGCAAGCTTGCAACCCCGAACAACACATCAACGCCACGGTTGCGGACGACATCGGCTAACCCCTGCCACAAATGCATCATTGCAGCCCCGCCGCGATACTCTTCGTGAAGACAGGACCGCCCGAGTTCCAACAACGGGCGTTCAGATGCGGTAAGCGGCTCTAAATCGAACTCGGTTTCCGAATAGAACCCACCAGCCTTTTGCGCCGCACTGCGATCCATGATGCGATAAACCCCGATCACCTGATCCTGCGGTGAACGCGCCCGATCCAATAGGATCAACTGATCCGCAAATTCGTCAAATCGATCTATTTCGCGTTCTGCCGCATGATCGACCAATGGCCCATCCGCGCCCAATTCACGCACGAAGACCCGATACCTTAGCGCTTGCGCGGCCTCTTTATCTGTCGCGCTGGCAGCAAGCCGTGTTTCAAATTTCGGCGCAAAGGTCTTCATGGTTCGGACGGATCTTTCACAGCTATGAGCGTGCGAAGGTTCTAGTCGGCCAACGTGCGCAGGGCAACATCACCCCTTGCGACGGAACTGTTGACCAAATACACCTTAAACATGAACATCAGCCAAGCGAAACAACCGAAAGCGTGACCTGCGCTTCGTCAACGACTATTTTACCTACTTCTTGGAAATTGACGGTGACTTTGCCGCCCACCGATGATTGCACCTGCCCTAATCCCCAATCCGGCTGACTCGGGTGGCGAACAATCATTCCGGGTTCATAAAGCGACTGTTGTACCATCTGTATCGGAGCCTTCTACGTGTCCACATCAACGATCCCCAACCTCAGTGCTTTGCTGGGCTCTCGTATCTGTCATGACCTGATTAACCCCCTTGGTGCAATCGGAAATGGCATAGAATTGCTTGGCCTCGCCGGAGTGAGCGGTGGCCCCGAAATGGACCTGGTCTCTGGCAGTGTTGACAACGCCACCGCAAAATTGAAATTCCTGCGGCTTGCATTTGGGGATGCGACGGCAGACCAAATCGTGCCGCGTGCGGAAATCCTTTCGACTTTGTCCGCGATTGCACAAGGGGGTCGCCATAGCTTTGCTTGGAATGTTGCAAATGATTCTGCGCGCCGTGACGTCCGTGTCGCCCTTTTGGCAGCCATGTGCATGGAAACGGCCCTTCCACTTGGCGGTGACATTAACATCCAATCGGACAATGACCGTTGGACGATCACAACCCGGCATGAACGGCTAAACCTTGATCCCGCCCTTTGGGTTCCGCTTAACAAAGGCGTCTGCCCGCAAAACCTTGGCGCAGCGCAGGTCCACTTTGGCCTTCTGCCAACCATGGCAGCCGAAGCTGGCCGTATTCTTTCAATGACCCACGGCGCGGATTGGGTCAAAATTGATTTCTGATCCTTAGGGACGCAACGTACCGTCACCAACCACCAGATATTTAAAACTGGTCAATTGCGCTGCGCCAACAGGCCCGCGTGCATGCATCTTGCCTGTGGCGATCCCAATCTCGGCGCCCATCCCAAATTCGCCCCCGTCCGCGAACTGGGTGGACGCATTGTGCATCAAAATGGCACTGTCCAAACGGGTGAAAAAGGCCTGCACGGCCTGTGCATCTTCGCTGATGATGCAATCAGTATGATTGGACCCAAAAGTCTGGATGTGATCAATTGCTTCATCAACATTATCAACGACTTTCGCGGCGATCTTCATGTCGAGGTATTCCATCCCCCAATCATCCTGCGTGGCTGTCACACTGCCCTCTAG
>CAYWIR010000165.1:0-5986 GCA_964458375.1 uncultured Neptunicoccus sp. | reverse complement strand
CGCGCAATAAATGTGTGCTCGTAGAGCGCCATTTTATCACCATATGTAAGCGTGCTTCAAAACCAAGTTTAAACTTCTGCGCCTTGGTACGAGAGGCATCCGCGTGAAAGATAGTGTGCAGAAGATTTGTGGGGTTTAGCAGAGGGCGGGGGGAATGCAAGAAGAAGAAAGTTCTAGAATTATTTTTGAACCGATTTGGTGACCCATACGACCGAGTGTTGCTAATTATGGAACACAGTTTTTTGAACTGCTGTGTGTTGAGGCTACATCTTTGGATGTTACACCGAACCAATAACTTTATCGGACATGGAGGTCCCCTATGAAAACCACACTTTTTGCAGCCGCTCTCGCACTTGTTGGCACAGGCGCCATGGCTGACCCTGTGAAATATGACTTGGATGCCAGCCACAGCCAGATCGTCTTTTCTTATAACCACATCGGTTTTTCCACGACTTACGGCATGTTCTCTGGCTTTGAAGGCGACATCATGTTCGACGAAGCAGATCCAGCTGCGTCTTCTGTGTCTGTAACGATGCCGCTGAAATCCATGTTTACGGGTTGGGAAGCGCGCACGGGCCACTTTATGTCCCCAGATTTCTTTGGCGCTACAGGCGATGAGATGGTGACTTTCACATCTACATCCATCGAAGTGACGGGTGACAACACGGCGATGATCACGGGTGATTTGGCGCTGAACGGCACAACAAAATCTGTTGTTCTGGATGCCAAGCTGAACAAAGCAGACACACACCCAATGGCCAACAAAGCATGGTTGGGCTTTGATGCGTCAACAACATTGAAACGGTCAGATTTTGGCCTGGGCGCGTTTGCCCCAGCGGTCAGCGACGAAGTTGAGGTGAAAATCTCTCTCGAAGCCTCTGTTGCTGGGTAAAACGCTGAATGAAATGACACCGCATTTCGAGAAAAGGGCGCCGATTACGGCGCCCTTTTTTTGTGCCTATTCGGCCTTGGCCGCCGTAAGGTCAAAGGACACACCGACATTGAAGCCAAGATTGTTTTCCGTTGCCTGCACTGCGCCGATGTCATGGGAACGGCGATCGATAGTTACCGCACCACTGGCCGTTGCCACACCATCCACGATGCTAAGGGTGAATGGAATATCGAGGGGCGCTTCTACGCCGTGCAGGGTCAACGCGCCTTTGGCGATGTGGCCCGTGTCATTTGCTTCGATCTTAGCGGTATAGGTGGCGGTGCCAAACATCGCTGCGTTCAGATAATCCGCACCGAGGGCTTGGCCCGTAACGCCGCCCAAATCCAAGGATCCGATGGAGACAGTGACGACCAGATCACCCGTCTTTGTCTCTTCATCATAGGCAATCTCGGCGGTCCATTCTTTGAATGCGCCTGACACGTCTGATCCGAATTGTTTCACGGTCAGCCCCAATTCCCCAGATTGAACCTGCCAATCACTGCTGACGGCGGCCAATTCTGCCGCATCTGTGTCGCTGTGTTTTCCCTGTAAACCGATGAAAGAACCAGCACCCATGGCAATCAGATAAATCACAATCGCGCCTAGAATTGGGCCTTTGGGGTGATGGGATTCAATACCAGCGGGCAGGGCAGGCACACCTGGCAACATGCGGCGCAAGGTGGCGTCTTTGTCGATGACATGGTGTTTGATCGCCCCTGCAACGTGCAGAAAGATCGACAGAGCCAAGATTTTGGTAAAGACAAAGTGCCAGCCTGAGAAGAATGCAGACACAGCCTCTGATTTTGGAACAAACGGCAGGGAATCCCCAAACGGCCAGTAGATTGGCGCAAACCCTGTATCCGCAGCATGATGCAGCCAGCCTGACAAAGGCACGATCACCAATGAGATATACAACAGCCAGTGGACGATTTCCGCCAATGTGGCTTCGAGCTTATGATCTGCATTTAACAGGCCCGGTTTGGTGTTGGACAACGCCCAAAGAATGCGCAGAACTGCCACAAAGAACGCCGTGATCCCCACCGTTTTGTGCATGGAAAAGACAAAGGCCGCTTGGCTGATACCTGCCTCGGTGCCAAAGTCGATGCCGTTTGTTCCGTAAATGCCAAGGGCAAAGGCCGTAAAGATCAAAAGCGCCGTGAGCCAGTGGAAGGTTTTGGTGATACTGCCGTAATGGGTTGTGGTGTTACGAGTCGTCATGGGCTGTCCTTGGTGCTGTTGGATGTAATCATCCTAACAGTCCGCCCCTGTGGTGCAATTCAAACCACGTCAATTGGTTGCGATTGAGCCAAGAAACTTGCATCCTGACCGCCACCCGCCTAAATCGCGGGGGAAAAGAACGAGAGGACAGTTATGACACGGGCATTTGTTTTCCCTGGACAGGGTGCGCAAACCATTGGGATGGGGCAGGCGTTCGCCGCAGCCTATCCAGCGGCCAAAGCCGTATTTCAAGAGGTGGACGATGCATTGGGTGAAAGCCTGTCGTCGATGATTTGGGACGGCGATATTGCCGACCTGACCCTGACGCAAAACGCGCAGCCCGCTTTGATGGCCACATCCATGGCGGCCATGGCTGCTTTGGCGGCTGAAGGTGTTGACGTGTCCGCTGCGGATTATGTGGCGGGCCACAGTTTGGGTGAATATTCCGCGCTGTGTGCGACGGGTGCGATTTCTTTGTCAGATACGGCACGTTTGCTGCGCATTCGCGGCGAAGCCATGCAGGCCGCGGTGCCTGTGGGTGTTGGGGCGATGGCCGCCCTTCTTGGGCTGGATTTTGAGGGTGCAAAAGCCGTTGCCGAAGAAGCGGCGCAAGGCGAAGTGTGCCAAGCAGCCAATGACAATGATCCAGGCCAAGTGGTTGTATCAGGTCACAAAGCCGCCGTGGAACGTGCGGTAGACATCGCCAAGGAAAAAGGCGCAAAGCGGGCGGTTATCTTGCCTGTGTCCGCCCCGTTCCATTGTGCATTGATGCAACCCGCCGCCGATCGTATGGCCGAAGCACTGGCCGATGTGACAGTGAACGCCCCATCCGTTCCCGTAATTGCAAACGTGCGGGCCGAAGCGGTTTCAGACGCAGATGCGATCAAAGGCTTGTTGGTGGAACAGGTCACGGGGTCTGTGCGCTGGCGCGAAAGCATGGGCTGGGCCGCTGCGCAGGGTGTGACCGAAGTTTATGAAATTGGCGCGGGCAAAGCCTTGTCGGGCATGATCCGTCGCATTGATCGCGCGCTGGCTTGTACCGCTGTAAATGACCCAGACGGCGCAAAAGCCGCTGCAGAAAAGATTGGATAAGACAAATGTTTGATTTAACAGGAAAATGTGCGCTGGTAACTGGTGCCTCTGGTGGCATCGGTGGATCCATTGCAAAGGCACTGCATGCGCAGGGCGCCACTGTGGCGCTGTCTGGCACGCGGGTTGATCCGCTGAACGCATTGGCCGCAGAACTGGGCGAACGGGCCCATGTCACGCCCTGTAACCTTGGCGACGCCGAAGCGGTCTCTGCACTTGCAGGCCAAGCGTCCGAAGCGATGGGTGGTTTGCATATCCTTGTGAACAATGCAGGGATCACACGGGACAACATCTTTATGCGGATGAAGGACGAGGAATGGCAGGACGTGATTGACGTGAACCTGACCTCTACCATGCGTTTGATGAAATCCGTGATGCGCCCGATGATGAAGCAAAAGTTTGGCCGCATCATCAACATCACATCCATTGTGGGTGTGACTGGGAATGCTGGGCAGGTGAACTATGCCGCGTCTAAGGCGGGTATGATCGGCATGACCAAATCCTACGCGCAGGAAATTGCGACCCGTGGAATTACCGCAAACTGTGTGGCCCCTGGGTTCATCGAAACCGCGATGACGGCAGAATTGCCCGATGCAGTGAAAGACGGCATGCTCGGCGCGATCCCAATGGGCCGCATGGGCGCATCGGATGAAATTGCGTCAGCCGTGGCTTATCTGTCTTCGGATGAGGCAAGCTACATCACAGGCCAAACGCTGCATGTGAATGGCGGCATGGCCATGATTTAAGGCTGAATTCAGCTTTTAAGGATCAATTGGGGCGCTGCGAGCGCCCCTTTTTATGTGGCGATGTTGTAGGTGCCAACCGCGATGGCTGCGAAAAAGCAGGCGGAGGCGGCAAAAACAAACCCGTGCCAAATGGCGAGTGAGAATTTCAGCTTTTCCCAATTGAAGAAGATCACACCTGCCGTATAGAGCAGCCCCCCAGCCGCAATAAGACCTGATGAAAGCCACGGTAAAACAGGCAACAACGACCAGAGCAGTGGCAGACTAAGCCATCCCATAAACAGATAAAGTGCAGGGCCGTATTTGCCAGGCGTGCTCCAGAAGAACAGCTTTTGGATAATGCCAAAGATCGCGAGCAGCCAAACAACGCCCAGCACCACAAAGCTGGTGACAGAGCCAATGAACACCACAAGGGGCGTGTAAGTCCCTGCAATCTTGAGGTAAATCACCGCATGATCAATGCGGCGCAGCATCGGGCGACGGTTTTCCCAAGGTGTAAAGTGATAAAGGGCAGAGGCCGCAAAAGTTGCGATCAGCGTTGCGCAATAAATCGCAATGGCAATCAGCACCTGACCCGAGGTGTGACCAAAGGACAGGCCAAGCAGCAAGCCAGCGCTGAGGATCGCACCTGTGCAGCCCAGAACATGCAGCGATCCATCTGCAATCCGTTCAAGGCGAGAGTAGGCGGGGTAGTCGGTCATTCCTTCACGCTACACATGAAATGGGTCTTTTTAAGACATGACCTTGGGTCAATTACGATATCTTTATGTGCATTTGAATGAGTGTGCCTAGTTTTTGAACACCACACAGACGCAATTGAATTTGCGAATGCGATTGCACAGCTTTTGGGCCGAACCACGGGACTTAGCCCCCAGCCGCGCAACGTAATAGGCTTTGCGTCCAGCCACTTGTGGGGATTTCTTGATGTAATTGGGTTTGCGCCCGCCGATTGCGACACGGCAGGCCCGTGCGTTTCTGCCGTACATGGATTTGGTTTTGGCAATTGTGCTGCCCGTAGCCATTTGCACGCCCCATGCAGGTAATTTTGGCTTTGGGTTCAGTGACTTTATTTTTGAAAGTCTGCGTTTTTTGGCGAGTTCCAAGCAGGCAGGCATAAACGGTTTGCCTTTTTGCAGCGCCAGATCGAGCGTTTTTGGAGGGGTGTCGCGCCAGTCTTCCGCACTTTGCCCTGTGATGATTTGCACGTAGTCGATTGTTTCTTGCGCCAACCCGTTTGTTTTGGCGATAAAATTCGTCGCGCGGGTTTCCCCACCGTTGTAGGCAACGGCAGCCATCCCAACAGTGCCGAACCGATCCACCAGTTCCGCCAGATACTCTGCCGAATGATCGAGCGCGAGAGCGGGGTTATAGGGGTTGTTCAATCCGCGCAGTTTGGCCGTGGACGGAATGAACTGGGCAATCCCTTGTGCATTTGCGTGGGATAGGGCGTTTGGATCAAAACGGCTTTCTTGCCAAATCAATCGCGTGAAAAACCCCGTGTCGAGCCTGTGGGTGCGTGACACATCGCGCAAGGCTTGGCAGGTGTCAAAAGCATAGAAGGCGTTGCGAATACAAACAGTTTGCCCCCATTGCCCCGCGCTGCAATGCCGATCTGGCGGTTCGGCAAAAACAGGCGTGCCAAGGCACAAAAAGAGCATAATCCAACGCATAGCTGTGCTTTAACGGGTTTTCGCCGCAGGGTCGCGCAAAAATCGGACTTTAAAAGACGGTTTCAGGGGGTTAGGTGGAAGGAACGCCTTTTCTAGCAGCAGGACGCCCATGGCTTTCTTCAAAAAACTCAAAGATCGTTTGTTTAAATCCTCTTCCAAAATCGAAGAAGGATTGGATGCCATTGTTCAAGATGGTGGCGTTGTAGATGCGGACGATGTGGCAGCGGAAAACGCCGCCGCAGCAGAGGCAGAAGCGGCAGAGCAGGCGCGAGTGGCAGAGGAAGCGGCAGCGGCAGAAGCGGCAGCGGCAGAGCAGGCGCGGCTGGCAGAGGAAG
>CAYWIR010000164.1:5314-6002 GCA_964458375.1 uncultured Neptunicoccus sp. | reverse complement strand
TGGATGGGCGGCACTTGGCTAACAGGCAGTTCCACACCCAAATCGCCACGGGCCACCATGATCCCATCGCTGACTTTCAGAATGTCATCAAACGCCGCAACAGCCGCTGGCTTTTCAATCTTAGACACCAGCGAAGCACGACCCTTGGCCAATTCACGGGCTTCCAACACATCCTCTGGCCGCTGCACAAATGACAGCGCCAACCAATCCACACCCAAGTCGCAAACAAATTCCAAATCGGCGCGGTCTTTTTCAGACAGCGCAGCCAAAGGCAGAACCACATCAGGCACATTCACGCCTTTACGGTTGGAAATTTGCCCCCCGACCATCACTTCACACACCGCGAAATCGGCACCGCAGTCGGTCACGCTTAGGCGGATTTTCCCATCGTTCACCAGCAGGGTTGAACCCACTTCCAGTGCGTCAAAAATCTCTTTGTGGGGCAGGCAAACACGGTTCACATCCCCGTCTGTTGCATCAAGATCAAACCGAAATGATGCCCCCTCAATCAGCTCTTCGCCATCCTCATTGGCAAAAACACCGCAGCGCAGTTTTGGCCCCTGAAGGTCCGCCAATATCCCGATCGGTCGGCCCAAATCCCGTTCAATATCACGGATAGATTGATGCTTCTCACGGATTTCATCATGGCTGCCATGGCTCATGTTCAAACGGAACACATCGGCCCCCG
>CAYWIR010000164.1:0-5304 GCA_964458375.1 uncultured Neptunicoccus sp. | reverse complement strand
TTCTCAGCCGCATCCACGATCACAAAATCACCCGCCTCGAACAATTGCCGGATCATCTCGTAACTCTCCGAAGCTGGTCCCAGCGTTGCCACAACCTTTACACTTCTCATCCGCCGCATTTCTTTTCCTTTATCGCTAACGTAAGCCGTTATAGCAGGCCTGTCATTCTTGTCTTGCCGAAAATCGGCCGCCTTGCTCTGGCGCTTCTTAACAAACCCAATTATCTGAGCAAGATAGCCGATTAAGGACGAACCATGACATATGCTCCTTTTGTAACAACAGGGCTTAACAGAACTGCTAACATTGTTGTGATTTGTGACCATGCCGCAAACACTGTCCCGCCGAGCGTTGCAAACGGGTCATTGGGTTTGCCCAAAACCGATATGGAACGCCATATCGCCTATGATATCGGGGCCGCTGGCGTGTCCGAACACTTGGGGCATCTTCTGAACGCCCCCGTCATCTGTTCCAACTTTTCCCGATTGGTCATTGATCCAAACCGTGGCGAAGACGATCCCACGCTGTTGATGCGTCTTTATGATGGAACGCTGATACCTGCGAACCGCCACGCCGATGACACAGAACTGAACCGCCGGCTTGATTTGTGCTATCGCCCCTATCACAGCGAACTTGCACGGCTTGTGGCAGCTCGCGACAATCCCGTCATTGTGTCCATTCACAGCTTCACGCCACAGCTAAAAGGCCGCCCAGCACGCCCTTGGGACATAGGTATTTTGTCAAACCACGATCGGCGATTGTCCGATGCCTTGCTGGCAGAACTCTACGGCCAAGATGATATCACCACGGGGGACAACGTGCCCTACACGGGGTATTTGCAGGGGGATACGATGGAACAACACGCCCTGCCCCACGCCTTGCTGCACACATTGATAGAGGTGCGCAATGATCTGATCGAAGATGCAAACGGCCAAGAATTATGGGCTGAACGCCTTGCCCCACTGATCAAAACTGCCATATCAAAAGCAACCGATATTTAGGAGCCAGCCATGGACGCCCAAACACAAATCGAACTCGAAGCCGCCGCCTTTCGCCGTTTGCAAAAGCACCTGATGGAAGACCGAACAGATGTACAAAACATCGACATGATGAACCAGCATGGGTTTTGCCGAAACTGTCTGGCGCGCTGGTATCAAGAGGCCGCAAATGAACGCGGCATCGACATGGATAAAATGGAAGGCCGCGCTGCGTTTTACGGCATGCCGTTCAGCGAATGGAAGGCGAAGTACCAGACCGAGGCAACGCCAGATCAGAAGGCCGCTTTTGACAAGAGCCATGGCTAACAGGCTCTAATTCAGGTCTGTCTGGAAGATCACTTGGCTGGTTCAATCGCTGAACCAGCCCAACAGCTTGCAGCCCCCGCAGCGCCCACCACCCAGGGTCCATTTGCCCATCATGCCCCAACCGAGCAGAGCTGGGAAACGCATGATGGTTGTTGTGCCAACACTCGCCAAATGTCAGCAATCCAAATCCACGTACATTAAACCCTTGAACTGACGCGCCCCGAATGTGCCAATCGCGATGCCCGTCATTATGGGCGAAATACCCAATCAGCCAGTGGCCAAAAACGGAAATGGTAACCCGCCCACAAACGCCCCACGCAACCCAGCCCAGCCCACCGAATGCAAACAAAAGGATCGCCAGGGGCACCTGCTGCGCCATCCATGTTCCTTCAATGAACCGATAAAACGGATCCCGCTTAATCCGCGCAGGGATGTTATACTCTGGCGGGTGGTCCAGATGCAGCTTGCAATGCAGTTGCCACCAGAAATCTCGTAAAATCCCGCTTTGATGGGACAGGAAAGGGTGACAGGTGGGCTGTCGTTGCGCCCAATCCCGCATGTCATGCATGACCATCATGCCAAACGGCCCACCAATTCCAACAAGCGTACCTAAATAGACAAACACCCGTTCCAGCCAGAGCGGACAGTCAAAAGACTCGTGTATCAATTTACGGTGCATACCAAGTGAATGACCAAAACAAAGCGTCACCGCACTCGTAATCAGAAACACCAAAACCGCTGACCACGAAAACCAAACTGTTCCCCCAATGGCCCAACCAATGGCCATAGCCGTCCACCAGACAGACTTTTGCGCAGACCAACGCACCACTCCGCGTTCAGGGTTTGCATCACTGGCAAAATCAATCCGTGTGTGCAGCCCCGTGTCTATCATTTCCGTGCAATCACGGTGTCGATCAGATACGCGGCAGACCGTTCAAACGCATAAGTTTGCAGCGGACCAAAATACCACGAAGGATCCAGCTTTCGGTGATAATGGATGGTCAACGAAACCTCTGTTTGCCCAGCGCCCAACTCACGAAACCGCACCTCGGTTCCGTCAATTTGCACATAACTCGCAAGGTAACTGGTGTTTTCCACAACGGACGTGCGCACGTAATCTGGCCCTACCTCCGATATTTCCAACGCAAAAGTGCCTTCATGCACGTTGGTGTAAAACCAACGTTTGTAAATGAAATCCAATTTGTGCACATCGCCCGCTTTCAAACTGCCCGCAGCAACAGAGACAGGCAATGGAAAGATCGACAGGAACCAATTCCGATCCGCAGGAAAATTGATCGGCGCGGCCATATTGGCTTTCAACTCTGCAATACTCCGTTCAACCACAGCCACATGGGTCGCCTCTGCCTTACGCGGCAAACTGGTGACGGGAAACACACCCTCTAACGACAGGACAGCCACCACCACTGGCACCGCAACAACGCGCAGTTTGCTGCCAGAACGGTTCCGCGTGAACGCGAAATGGATCAGCACCGCCAGATAATAGATTGGCATGAACATCAACACACAGATGAACCCTTCAAACAGAACAAAGGACGTTGCCAGCATCACCACTGTCGCATCGCGCAGATGGTTGAACAGCTGCTTGCCCCGCGTGTCTTCTACCTCATACGGAATGAACTGATGGATCAGAACAGACACACAAAACGGCACTGCCAGATATAACAATGCTGATGTTGCAAAACGCCCATCAAGAAGGGTTCGGATAACAACCGCTGCGACCGCAACAATAAATAGGATACGAATGAGCTGGGATCGGTTGTAAGGGAACAGGGTCATTTGGTGGAAATCTCACCGTCCACTCGGACCCGTTCCACCTTGTACCCTGCGTCGCGCAGTAATGACACAAGACCCAGATCACCCGGAAGGTGAAATGCACCTACCGCCAAAAACGCATTGCCCTTATCGATCAACTTCGTGGCCTTACTCATAAAATTCTGATTGCGCTCGTCCAGCAGATACCCATGCGCACGCGCAAGCTGTTTTTGACCTTCACTTGGTCCGTAGACCTGTTCGATGGTGTGCTGGTTCCACCCCATCAACCCCGCAATGTGCCCCAAACGATACAACCCAATACCGCTGCCATCTGGCTTTTCAAAAATGTCTGGATTCAGATACGCGCCATAAACTTTGATTATCGCCACCGCTTCCGCACGATAGCGTCCATCGTTCAGTGTTTCCAACGTTTGGCCTTGCTGCTCTAATCCCGTGTATTCAACCCCAGCCTCATAGGCCATTTGAAGAATGCGGTTGTCTTGGTAGGGCAATATCCCCGCCACGAAATCATCGCAGGGATCAGCCAACAACAGCGTTGCCAAACCGCCAAGGGTTAGAAATCCATACCACTCTTCTCCATACCCAAGGGCGACCAAACGCGCGCGGATCCAGCTATCCACATCATCGGGCAAAAATTCTGGTGGGCGTGGAATTTGCGTATCAAGCCACATGCCTGTGCCACTTCGAAATTGTGTAACTTCGGCGCGATTTTCAAACGTCGGGTCAAACTCCAACGCCACAACATCCGCATCGATGATTGCACTGCGCACTTCACGCGGCAAATCCACAACAGCACGGTGGGAAGAATGCATCGTCCCCCACAGATGAGACACGGCCCCTTCAGGCGTCGTCACGCGCCAATATCGGCCAATTCCATTCTTAATGCTCGTTTCTTGCTGCGCCAGCCAATCCGCTGTCAGCAACGGATTCTCCACCCGCGTATTTGGCACATCACAGACGTCACGGGTGACCCAATCTTGGGCGAAAGTGGGGGCGGACAGGCCGAAAAATCCAGCAAATAGGAAAGGTATAAATCTCATAGCAGAAACTATACCGATCCATGGAACAGGAACAAGCATCCGTCACAGAAAAGGCCGCCCAACTCGTGTTGAACGGCCCTTCAATTCTGTTTGCAAAATACCTTAGATCGCGCGCTTACGGCTTTCATCAATATAGATTTCACGCAGGCGTTTGGACACATCACCAGGCACACCCGCCCCAATGGTTTCGCCTTCGATTTTCACAACAGGCATCACGAACGTAGACGCAGACGTGATAAACGCCTCATCCGCGTTTTTGGCCTCTTCTGGTGTGAAGTTGCGCTCTTCGATCTCCATCTGGGATTCCTTGGCATATTTCAGCAAAGACGCCCGTGTAATACCGTGCAAAATGTCATTGGACAGGCCGCGCGTGATGATCTTGTTGCCCTTTACGATATAGGCATTGTTGGATGACCCTTCAGTCACAAACCCATCTTCCACCAACCACGCATCATCGGCCCCTGCCGCCTTGGCCATCATTTTACACATGGATGGGTACAGCAGCTGTACTGTCTTAATGTCACGACGCCCCCAGCGGATATCATCGGCGAAAATCACCGACATACCATTTTCGGATGCGTCTGTGTCGAGCAGTGGCTTTGATTGTGTGAACAGACACAACGTTGGCTTAGCATCTTTAGGAAACACAAAATCCCGATCTGCCGCACCGCGTGTGATTTGCAGGTATACGCCACCTTGATCCACTTCATTCACCCGCACCAACTCGCGGTGAATGTCCAACAGATCATCAAAGCCCTCTGGCTTGTCCATGTCCAACTCAGACAAAGACCGCTCCAACCGCTTTAAGTGGCCGTCAAATTCCAACAGTTTTCCGTCCAGAACAGATGTCACTTCGTACACGCCATCCGCCATCAGGAAACCGCGGTCAAAAATCGAAACCTTGGCTTCGTTCTCTGGCAGGTAGTCGCCGTTTAAGTAAACCGTTCTCATACTCTTCTCTCCTTGATGACCATTGCACTCTTAGGGCCGTTGGCGTCTTTTAACAAAAACTGATCGCTGCACCAGTACGAAGGGATCTTTGGCATGCTTCGCGCAACACCAAACAAGCATGGGCTGCAATCGGCTGCGCGGTCCAAAGAACCGATGTTGGTGTTGAATTAGGGTTTTCGAGAAGCGCCATCAATTGCGGATCTTCATGCGTCAAATCG
>CAYWIR010000163.1:0-6042 GCA_964458375.1 uncultured Neptunicoccus sp. | reverse complement strand
TCGCCAAACGCGTTAAAGCCGCAGTTCACCCTGCATCACAACACGGGCTGACCCACCAACTTTGACACCTGAAATATCATCTGGCGGCCCCAAAACCTCAACCTCAGCACGCCCAGGGCGCCCCAACCAATGGCCCTGCTCTGCCACAAATCGGGGTGTGTCAATCAATCCGTGATGCCACAAATACGCCCCCATGCACCCTGTCGCAGACCCCGTAAACGGATCCTCAGGCAGGCTCGGTGGCGCCAATAAAAGCCGTGAAAACACATCGCCCTGCACAGTTTCCCCGCCCAAAGTCACCAAAAACGGCTCCATCAAATCCGCTCGCGTGACACCACTTTTGGCGCGGAACGCATCCAGCTTTGCAAAATCCATTTTCGCGGAACGCAACGCAGCTTTGTCCTTTAAAACCGCAATGCAAAATGGCGTTCCCGTTGAAACAGATTGCGGAACACCTACGATATCATCGGCAGATAACCCATAAATATCAGCCACCTGCCCCACATCAAACACTGGGCCAAACTCTGGCCGCGCCTGCGTCATCGTAATCACCGCATGTGCACCTGTGGCATCCACTTGGATCGGCATCACACCTGCGCCAACCTCAAGGGTAAACGCGGCGCACCCATCCACCAGCGGCACCAAGCCACGCTCCAACAACGACGCAACGGTTGCCACGGTCGGATGCCCCGCCATCGGAATTTCTTTATCCGCCAGATAATACCGCACACCAAAATCAGCCACATCGCTGCCAATCAGATACGCGCACTCCGCCAATGATGTTTCTCGCACCAGCGCCAAGCGATCCTCAAACGAAATATCGGCTGCGTCATGCACCACAACGCAACCGTTTCCACCAAAGGCCTCTGTGCTAAACGCATCAACCCAATCAAAGGAATAACGAGACACTACAGCGTTTCCAGTTTTTGAGTCTTCATGCGAACCGCGTCAATGGACGCTGACAGGTGCAAATTCATTGGTCCGCGCCAACGCAAAGGCGATCTCACGGTCCTTGGCCAGCGCCAATTGCTCACCATCCTCAGAATGGATCGCATACACCTGCCCTGCATCATCAATTTGCGCCCGCACATCCGCAGGCAGTTCCGCCACATCAACAGCCCGCACATACACAACACGGTCCAATGGCTCATTGTCAAAATTAAACTTCACATTCATCAGTTCCGCTCCTTAAGTCTTTGAAATTTCGATGGTTTGAACAACGGTATCAGGCATGGCCCGCCGCAAATCCACATGCAGCAATCCATTTTCCATAGAGGCCCCCGCCACTTCGACCCCTTCGGCCAAAACGAACGAGCGTTGGAACTGCCGCGCTGCGATCCCGCGATGCAAGAACATACGGCCTTCGCTGTCGTCCACCTGCCGTCCACGGATCACAAGCTGCGCATTTTCGAGCGTGATCGACAGATCCTGTTCCCGAAACCCTGCTACAGCCAACGTAATGCGATAGGCATTCTCTGCACTTTGTTCAATATTATAAGGAGGATAGCCTTCATTCCCCGATTTTGCGGTGCGTTCGACCAAACGGTCCAATTGTTCAAATCCCAACAAAAACGGATGAGAGGCAAAAGATATCTTCGTCATTTATAAGCCCTTTTCAGTTAAGCGACTTCGATGTCAGGCCCCAAAAGCGGCGGCCTGTAACAGAATATGGGGTCTGATTCCCAATTTCTCAAGGACTTATTGTCCTTCACCCCCACTATCGCCCCTATTCAGCCAGACCAAAGAGCGTTAAAATTAACCAACATCAAAACAATTAGCGGACACCATGACAGAGTCACCCCAAATGAACCGCCAAGATGTTTTGAAGGTTAAATTGGCCACCAAACGCCAAGAACACCGCGATCTTGATGACGCAATCCACGCTCTCCACGACAAAGGACACGGGGATGCTTTGACGCTACAGCGGTTGAAGCGACAAAAACTGTCCCTCAAGGATGAAATTCGGCGCCTTGAAGACGAAATCACCCCAGACATTATTGCCTAACCCGTTTTCGTGGATATAGTGCGCCCTTCTTTCAGCACATAGGGGCAAAGAGCCAAATGTCAGAACTCAAAGTCGGAATCATAATGGGCAGCCAATCAGATTGGCCAACAATGAAACACGCAGCCGACATTTTGGATGACCTCGGCGTGGCCTATGAAACCAAAATCGTGTCCGCGCACCGCACACCAGATCGTCTTTGGTCCTATGGCACATCTGCCGCTGATCGTGGCCTTCAGGTGATCATCGCGGGTGCGGGTGGCGCTGCACATCTTCCCGGTATGGTCTCGTCAAAAACCCGTGTCCCAGTGCTTGGTGTGCCCGTCCAAACCAAAGCGCTCTCAGGTGTGGACAGCCTCTATTCCATTGTGCAAATGCCCAAAGGATATCCCGTCGGCACCATGGCAATCGGCCAAGCAGGCGCCGCAAACGCAGGCTTAATGGCCGCCGCAATTCTTGCCAACCAAGACAGCGATCTTGCAACACGTCTTGATGCGTGGCGCGCGGCACTCAGCGCCTCCATTCCAGAAGAACCCACAGATGACTAATCCTCTTGCCCCAAATTCCACCATTGGCATTCTTGGTGGGGGCCAGCTTGGCCGCATGCTCTCTGTCGCAGCCTCTCGTCTAGGCTTCAAAACACACATTTTTGAACCGGGGGCAAACCCGCCCGCAGGCCAAGTGGCCGATGCCGTGACAACCGCCTCATACGAGGATCACGCGGCCCTAACAGCCTTTGCCAATGCCGTAGATGTCATCACCTATGAATTTGAAAACATCCCCACAGATGCGCTCGATATCATCGAATCGATCCGCCCCGTCATGCCAAACCGCCGCGCACTGGCAACATCGCAAGATCGCATCACAGAAAAAACCTTCCTCACATCCCTCGGCTTAAACGTTGCCCCTTATGCCAATGTTGAAACCGCCGAAGATTTGGCGAGTGCTGTCGCAACCATCGGCACCCCCTCCATCCTCAAAACACGCCGCTTTGGTTATGATGGTAAGGGGCAGTCCCGCCTGAAACCTGACACAGATCCAACATCCGCATGGGCAGATCTTGGGAAAACCCCCTGCGTTCTTGAAGGATTCATTGATTTCACACATGAGGTCTCTGTCATCGGCGCACGGTCTCAATCAGGAGAAGTTGTCTGCTTTGATCCGGGCGAAAACGTCCACCGCGATGGTATTTTGCACACCACCACCCTGCCCGCGACACTGTCAAAATCCCAACAAATAGACGCCATCCTCGCCACAGGTAAAATCCTAAACGATCTCGATTATGTTGGCGTGCTCGGCGTGGAATTCTTCGTCACATCCACAGGCCTCTTGATCAACGAAATCGCACCGCGCGTTCACAACTCTGGGCACTGGACACAAAACGGCTGTGTAATCGACCAATTCGAACAACACATCCGCGCTGTGGCAGGCTGGCCCCTTGGGGATGGCAAACGCCACTCAAACGTCATCATGACCAACCTCATTGGCGACGAAGTGAACGACGTTGAAACCCTCTCAAAAGACGCCTCTGTTGGCCTGCACCTCTATGGCAAAGCCGATGCCAAAGCAGGCCGCAAAATGGGCCATGTGAACAAAATCACGGGCCCCGCGTAAATCGCGTCTCATTCTCTTTTTGGGTCAACTATCCTGGGGTTTGGGGCAACGCCCCAACACGCGCGACAGCGCTCAAGGGAATGACGCGCCAGCGTCCCTGCATCACTGCCGTTTAAACGATCCATTGCGCAGGAAATGCACCGCCTGCTCCATCACATTGGGATTGTTCATCATAAACGTGTGCGTCACAGGCATCACAATATGATCCGCCATGCCATCAACCTTTGTGCTTTCCACACTCACCTTGCCGTCATTGGGCCCATCTATCAAAGACGACAGGATCGGATTCAACGATTGCTCTCCCGCAATCACACCCAAATCAAACGCCACAGGTCCCAGCTTGCTTGGCAGGCTGTCTGGCCCTGTGCCCAACTGCATCCCCGCAATGCCGTTCCAAATCTCAAAGCCGGGCAAATCATTTAACTCATCAATGACAGGCGTGCCGTGATTGGGCGGTCCCATCATCACAGATCGCCCCATCCGCGCAGGGGGCGTCTTCACCCGCTCCATATAATAGCGCAGTAAAATGCCGCCCATAGAATGGGTTATAAAATGCACTTTCTCTGACTTGCGACACCCAAAGAGCGCTTCAGGAATGGCCCGATCCGCCAAATCTTCGATCGTTGCCTGTTTTGATGGGTAATCCACATTTACAACGTCATACCCTTCACGCTTGAGGTTCCATTCCATCAACAACATGGAATTGGCACTGCGCGCCAACCCATGCAACAACACCACGCATTCTCCGGCCCGTGCAGCTGCTGGAAAGAATGTTGCCATAACCAAAACCCAAATTGCGAAACGTCTGTAATGCATAGCTACAGGATAAACGAAACTGCCTAACACTTGTCAACCAAGCCCCGATCTATCCGCGATGCGCCGCCCAAACCGAAATCCCAATGCCCCCCAGCACCAAAACGGACGACACCCAAAACGCCGTGGTAAAAGGCTCCCCCAGCAACAAAAATCCACCGAATGCCGCAATCAACGGCACGGTCAATTGTGACACCGCCGCCGTGGCTGTCTGCAATTGTGGTAAAACATGATACCACAATGCGTAGCCAAGCGCAGATGTCACTCCGCCAGACACCAGTGCGAGCGTTAATCCAGGTTGACCCAACTTCTGATCAGACAGGAAAAACCACGGCACTAAAATCAACGGCAAAGCAAAAGAGAAATTGGCACACGTCGCCATCAAAGGTTGCGTGGTTTTCGCTCCTTGCAGCGAATAAACACCCCAGCCGACCGCGGCCAAAGCCATCAAAGCCAAGCCTGTCACATCGGGCGCCACGTCACTGGGCGCCAACAATACCACAAGTCCACCAAAGGCAATTGCCGCCCCGACCCACTGAAACGCAAGCGGCCGTTTTCCAGCAATAACAGCCCCCACAAACATTGTAATTTGCACACCACCAAACAGCACCAACGCTCCAAGCCCAGTATCCAAACTGTTATAAGCAAAAGAAAAACCAACCATATAGGCCAAAAGACCTGCCGTGGCCCAAATATCTATTTCTTCTAACATTTCATTGATGCGGCCCGTGAACAAAATGATCAACTCAAGCACAATGACCCCACCCAAAACCCGCACCATGGCAAAGCTTAGCGGATCAATGGAGCCATCGGTCAAAGCCGCACGGTTCAAAACAGAGTTGGCCGCAAAAGCGATCATGGTGAGAGTGGTAAGAAAGATCAGGCGCATACGCCTTTGAAGCAGTGAAACTCCTCGGCTTCAACGCAAAAACAAAAAACGGCCCCGCACAATCGCGCGAGGCCGTCTTATTTCTTAACAAGCGATAGCTTGGCATCTGTCGGCTTTCGCACAACGGCCTTGCGGCCAAAGTGCATTCGCCAGAACGGTTTTGGGTAAACCCAAAGCCCGTTCTTACATCATGCCGCCCATGCCGCCCATTCCGCCCATGTCTGGCATGCCGCCTGCGGCAGCGCCTTCTTTGGATGGTTTGTCAGCAACCATTGCTTCTGTTGTGATCAACAGACCCGCGATGGATGCAGCGTCTTCCAATGCTGTACGACATACTTTGGCTGGATCGATCACACCGAAAGAGAACATGTCGCCATATTCTTCTGTCTGTGCGTTGAAACCAAAGGATGTGTCGTCGCTCTCACGGACTTTGCCCGCAACAACTGCACCGTCAACACCTGCGTTTTCAGCGATCTGACGCAGTGGCGCTTCAAGCGCACGACGTACGATGGAAATACCCGCAGTCTGGTCAGCATTCGCGCCTTCCATCCCGTCGAGACCTTTCACAGCCTGCACGAGTGCAACACCACCACCTACAACAACACCTTCTTGAACAGCGGCGCGTGTCGCGTTCAAAGCATCGTCAACGCGGTCTTTGCGTTCTTTCACTTCAACTTCTGTGGCACCACCAACGCGGATCACAGCAACCCCCCCAGCCAGTTTG
>CAYWIR010000162.1:0-6064 GCA_964458375.1 uncultured Neptunicoccus sp. | reverse complement strand
TTCCACCGCTGGGGTATCTGACATTTCGGCGGCCCGCCTTTGGCTGGGCTACGGTGGTGCATCTGGTGCCGTTTATCGCGGTTTGTTTGTCGATCCCTTTGTGGGTGGAGGCGATGGACCTGTCGTTGGGGATTGCGAATTTGGTCTATGTTGGGCTGTTGGTGCGGTTGGGGTTGCGCGGGCCTGATGGGCTGGCGTGGGTTAATCTGAGCAATGCGCGGATTGCGGTGTCGCTGATCTGGGTGATGGCGGCGGTGTTGTTTGTATCGGGTGTGACGGACGTGGTGATCGGGTTTGATTTTCTTCTGACCAGCGGGGCGAACACGGGGCGGATTGCAGGGATCGCATCAGCGGCGTCGCTGTTGGTTTTAGGCGTATTGTGGATCCTTTACACACGACGCAAAGCAGAACCTGCGGCAGAGGACCGTGCGGAGGCGGGGCTGTTCCCCAAAGTCGACGCCTTAGTGCGTGCGGAGCGGTTGTTTGCGGACCCTGATATCAATCTGTCGCGCATGGCACGGCGTTTGCACATGCCCGCACGGGACGTGTCAAAGGCGATCAATCAAGCAACAGATCAAAACGTGTCGCAATATGTGAATGGGTTGCGCATCGAAGAAGCGTGCCGCGTTATGGCCGAGACTGAGACCAGTATTACCGAAGTGGTGTTTCAATCGGGGTTCAACACGAAATCAAATTTCAACCGCGAGTTTTTGCGAGTTAAGGGCGTGGCGCCATCTGTGTGGCGCAAGGAGAACGCATAAAAAAACCCGCCAGAGCGGCGGGTTTTTTATTTTGATGTAGAAGATCAGACTTATTCTTCTGATTCCATTTCAGGCTCTGCACCGTGCATGTCAGGTGCATCTGGCCGTGGTGGGCGACCGATCACGTCACGCAGTTCATCAAGTTCGATGAAGTTGTCTGCTTGGCGGCGCAATTCGTCAGAGATCATTGGTGGTTGGCTGCGGATCGTGGAGACCACGGAAACGCGCACGCCATTGCGTTGCAGGCTTTCCACCAGTGGGCGGTAGTCCCCGTCACCAGAGAAGATGACGATGTGGTCGACGTGCGGTGCAAGTTCCATGGCATCGACGCAGAGTTCGATATCCATGTTCCCTTTCACTTTACGACGGCCCATGCTGTCGGTGTATTCCTTGGCGGGTTTTGTCACCATGTTGAAGCCGTTGTAGTTCAGCCAATCCACGAGGGGGCGGATCGGTGAATACTCTTCGCTTTCAAGCAAAGCTGTGTAGTAAAATGCGCGCAGCAATTTACCACGGCGCATGAACTCTGTCCTTAGGAGTTTGTAGTCGATGTCAAAGCCGAGTGCTTTGGCGGCTGCATAGAGATTTGAGCCGTCAATGAACAATGCCAGACGCTCATCGCGATAAAACATAATAATCCTTCCAAAATATCTGTTCAGCTGGAGCGGTGTCGTTTATTGCGTGTTGTGACCCGGCTGAAGCAGGTGGGAAAATAGGTATATAATTTGTCACTGCAACACAAAAATTTAACAAATGAACAATCTTCGTGCATAATTTCGTTCGGATCGAACAAATTTGATGATTTAAGCGTGTCAGTCCAAGTAGTAGAGGCCGCAATAGGTGCGTTGTCAAGCGGTGGTCTATTTGAGGTTGAAATCAGCGGATTCTATCAAACGCCCGCTTTTCCAGCCGGAGCTGGGCCAGATTTTGTGAACGGGGCTTTGCGGGCCACAACGGACCTAAGTGCGTCAGAGGTTTTGGCGTTGCTGCATGACGTCGAAGACAAAGGTGGGCGCACACGGACCGAGCGTTGGGAAGCGCGGGCTTTGGATTTGGATTTGATAGACTTTGATGGGCAAATTGCGCCGTCCTTGGAGGTTTTTGAAACGTGGCGGGATTTGCCGCTGGCAGAGCAAATGGAACGTGCACCTGATCAGATGATTTTGCCCCATCCACGGGTGCAGGATCGCCCGTTTGTGTTGGTTCCGCTGCGCGATGTGGCCCCAGATTGGGTGCACCCAGTAAGTGGTGTGTCGATTGATGCTATGCTGGAGAGGTTTGACGCAGAGGCGTTAAAGGAAATTCGACTGCTAAAGCCGTGAAAATAGCGGGTGGTTAAGATCAATCTGGTCCTGCTTTGGCCTTGCAATCCCTTGGGAAACGGTCTAATTGCGCAGCCTTGATATCCCGTAAACATCGGAGTGACCCATGGCACGTGTAACTGTTGAAGACTGCGTAGACAAAATCCCTAACCGTTTTGAGTTGGTGATGCTTGCTGCCCATCGTGCGCGTGAAATCTCTACGGGTGCAGAAATTACGATCCCACGGGACAACGACAAGAACCCAGTTGTGGCCCTGCGCGAAATCGCAGAGGAAACACTGACGTCTGATCAACTGCGTGAAGCAGCGATCGAAAGCCATCAAACTCAGATCGAGGTTGATGAGCCTGAAGAAGATCAAATGGCCTTGCTGATGGGCACCGAACAGGACAAACCAGAAGACGATATGTCTGAGGAAAACCTGCTGCGTGCTTTGATGGAAGCGCAAGAAATGAAGTAAGGCCCCGTGCGGCCTGACGTTCAAAACGATCATGAAATGCTGGGTGCCGAGGTCTTAATCGACCGCGTGCGCGCGTATAATCCGAACTGCAATGCGGAACGGATCGAAGCCGCGTATGATTACGGCAAGCTGATGCATAAAGGGCAGTTCCGTCATTCGGGCGAGCCTTACTTTACACATCCTATTGCCGTTGCGATGATTCTTGCTGAACAGCATTTGGATGATGACACGATCATCACAGCGTTGTTGCATGACACGGTGGAAGATACGAAATCCACCTTCCAAGCTATTGAAAAGCGGTTTGGCAGTGAAGTCGCGCATTTGGTGGATGGTGTCACCAAGCTGACCAATCTTGAGCTGTCCTCTAAAGACAACAAACAGGCCGAGAACTTTCGCAAGTTGTTGTTGGCCATGTCCAAGGATGTGCGGGTGATTCTGGTGAAGCTGTCGGATCGGCTGCACAACATGCGCACGATTCGTCATATGGTAGGCCACAAGCAGGAACGCAAAGCCCACGAGACCATGGATATTTATGCGCCGCTTGCAGGCCGCATGGGTATGCAGTGGATGCGTGAAGAATTGGAAGACTTGTCGTTTCGGGTGCTGAACCCTGAAGCGCGTAATTCCATCATGCGCCGCTTCCTTACCTTGCGCAAAGAAACGGGCGATGTGACGCCGCAGATCACCCAAGACATTCGGGATGTGTTGGCCAAAGCTGGGATCCAAGCAGAAGTGTTTGGGCGCGAAAAGAAGCCCTATTCCATTTGGCGGAAGATGGAAGAAAAGAAAGAAGGCTTTTCGCGGCTGTCTGACATCTTTGGATTCCGTATTATCACCAACAGCGAAGAAGACGCTTATGCCGTGCTGGGGCTTGTGCATCGGCGGTGGCGGTCTGTTCCTGGGCGGTTCAAGGATTACATCAGCCAACCGAAAAACAACGGGTATCGGTCTATCCATACCACTGTTTCGGGGCGTGACGGCAAGCGCGTGGAAATCCAGATTCGCACACGGCAAATGCATGATGTGGCGGAGTCAGGTGTGGCGGCCCATTGGTCGTATCGCGATGGGGAACGCACCGAAAACCCGTTTGCGGTGGATCCGTTCAAATGGCTTGCAGATTTGACCGAACACGTGGCCAACAACGACATGAACGAGGAATTCCTTGAGCATGTGAAGTTGGATATGTTCGCGGATCAGGTGTTTTGTTTCACACCCAAAGGGGACGTGATCCAATTGCCGCGCGGCGCAACGCCGATTGATTTTGCCTACGCCATTCACACGCGGATCGGGTCCGCCTGTGTGGGGGCCAAGGTGGATGGGCGGCGTGTGCCGCTGTGGACACGGTTGCGCAATGGGCAATCTGTAGAGGTCACGACAGCCGAGGGGCAGCGCCCACAATCCACGTGGATGGATATTGCGGTGACGGGGCGCGCGAAGTCGGCGATCCGTAAGGCGCTGCGCGAAGAACACCGCGAAGGGTTCGTGCGATTGGGCCGCGAACTGGCACGGGTCGCATTGGAGCGTGTGGGCAAGAAAGCCACTGATAAGGCATTGGCCACGGCTGCGACGCATATGGGGGTCAATTCGACGGAAGAACTGCTTGCGAAAATGGGCAGTGCGGAATTGACAGGCAAGGAACTGATTGAGGTTCTGTATCCTGAATTGGTGCGTGTAGATGAGATTGGCAAAGAAGAACCGATCGACCGAATTGTCGGTCTGTCCGCGGATCAATATGCGCAACCTTCTGAATGTTGTATGCCCTTGCCGGGGGAACGGATTGTTGGGATTGCCACACGCGGGCGGGGTGTTTTGGTGCATCGGATCGATTGCGAAAAACTGATTGATTACGAAGAAGAACCTGACCGCTGGATCGACCTGCATTGGCCCGAGGGGCGGCGCACGGCAGACCAGAATGCCACCATCGAAGTGACGATGGCGAATGATTCGGGCGTACTTGGTCGTATCTGCACCCTTGTAGGGGAGCAAAATGCGAATATATCAGATTTGGAATTCACAGATCGGAAACAAGATTTCTATAGAATGAATATTGATATCGAGGTTCGTGATGTGGAACACCTGATGCATGTCCTAACGGCTGTAGAAGCCGATTCTGACGTAGCGCAAGTGTTGCGCAAAAACCGAAAGTATCCTTCAGAGTAATCTGGTGTCCTAGCGCGGCAACGTTGGGGGCACTAAGACTTTGTTAACTATTGATGAAAAGGTGCATGGCACGTGTTCAAACGGCGCAAGCAAAGAACTTGGCTGCAGACGATTGCAGAGTTCTTCTATCCTAAATCGGGATGGAAGCGCGCCTTTGAGTATGTGAAGCACCGCATTAAGCGTTTGCCTGACACGCCGCATAAAATTGCGCTGGGCATTGCTTGTGGGACATTCGTGACCTTCACGCCGTTGTTTGGACTGCATTTCTTTTTGGCGGCGGGCTTGGCTTATTTGTTCCGAGGCAATGTTTTGTCTGCGCTTTTGGGCACGTTCGTTGGCAATCCGATCACCTTTCCGTTTATTGCGCCTATCAGTTATCGGCTGGGATTGTGGATGCTGGGCACGGGCGGCGAAGAAAAAGTTTGGGACAAGGTCAAACACGGGGTTGCGGAAACATGGGGGACGATTTGGGCCAACACCAAGTCGCTGTTCGGGTATGAACCGAGCCCTTGGGAAGGCGTGTCCGCCGTGTTCTACGATGTGTTCCTGCCGTATCTGGTTGGGGGCATTGCCCCTGGATTCATTTGCGCCGTTGGGATGTATTTCGCCTCCAAACCGATGATTGGGGCGTATCAAAAACGCCGCCGTGGGGCGTTGATGGCTAAGTTTCAAGAATTGCGGGCTAAGCGGCAGCAAAACGCGGAATAAGGAGCGGATTATGTCTGTGGGGAAGTTACGTCTGGGTGTGAACATCGACCATGTTGCCACGGTGCGCAATGCGCGGGGCGGGGACACGCCCGATCCGTTGCGCGCAGCCTTATTGGCCGAAGCGGCTGGTGCGGATGGCATCACGGCCCATCTGCGCGAAGATCGCCGCCACATTACCGACCCTGATATTGAAGCGTTGGTCGAGGGACTGACTGTACCATTGAATTTTGAAATGGCGGCCACGGATGAGATGCAGGCGATTGCGCTGCGCCATAAGCCCCACGCCGTTTGCATTGTGCCAGAAAAGCGCGAAGAACGCACGACCGAGGGCGGGTTGGAAGTGGCACGCGAGGAAAACAAACTGGCGCATTTCATTGCGCCTTTGAAGGATGCTGGGTGTCGGGTTTCGATTTTCATCGCAGCGGATCGTCGCCAGATAGAAGCGGCCGCGCGGATCGGTGCACCCGTGATTGAACTTCACACTGGGGCCTATTGCGATGCCCATGCCGAAGGGCGATTTGAAGAGCGCGACGCAGAGTTTGAAAAATTGCGGGATATGGCGGCGTTTGGTGCTGACCTCGGGTTGGAAGTTCATGCGGGTCATGGCCTGACGTTTGACACGGTGAAACCCATTGCCGCCTTGCCCGAAGTGCAAG
>CAYWIR010000161.1:0-6073 GCA_964458375.1 uncultured Neptunicoccus sp. | reverse complement strand
GGGAAACGCAGTGTTTTGCCCTTGTTCACCCCCCAAGGGATTGCACAGACAGGCATGAGCGCATAAACCCGAAGTGATCTTTTGATAGGCTGATCTGATGGCGAAAAAACCTGTTCCTTCAAAGCGCAAACAACCGGGATTTGTGTCTCGTCTTCGGGGCAATTTTCTGACGGGTTTGGTGATTGTGCTGCCCGTGGCCCTGACCATTTGGATGATCTGGGCCTTTATCGGATTTGTGGACAATTCGGTCCTGCCATTGGTGCCAGAAGGATATAAGCCGCAGTCGGGCTGGCGTGGTTATGGTGTGTTTGTGTTCCTTGCGTTTACAACGCTTGTGGGGTCGCTCACCAAGGGGATTTTCGGCAAACAACTGTTGAAATACATCGAAAGCCTTGTGGATCGGATGCCGATTGTGCGCACGATCTATAACGGCGTGAAGCAGATTGTTGAAACGGTTCTGAACCAGTCCAACGCCAGTTTTGAAAAGGCCTGTATGGTTGAATATCCGCGCCGTGGGATTTGGGCGATTGCCTTTGTGTCCACCACCACCAAGGGCGAGGTGTTGTCGAAATCTGGCGAAGATGGGATGATGTCTATCTTCTTACCAACCACGCCGAACCCGACCTCTGGCTTTTTGCTGTTTGTTCCGACCAAGGATGTCGTGGTTTTGGATATGGATGTGGAAGCGGCGGCCAAGCTGGTGATTTCTGCGGGGCTGGTGATGCCGCCCACCAAAGAAGAAATCGCGGCGGGTAAGGCCAAGCCACGGGTTGTTAATCAAAAATGATTGGGGCTGCGGCCACAGGGTTTTTCACGGCGTTTTCGCTGATTTTGGCGATTGGGGCGCAGAATGCGTTTATCCTGCGCCAAGGGTTGTTGCGCAGCCATGTGTTTGTGCTGGCGCTGTTTTGTGCGGTGTCGGACGCGATTTTGATCACGGCGGGCGTGGCTGGCTTTGGCGCTGTGGTGGCGCTGTTTCCATCCTTGCCGTTGATCATGTCCCTGTTCGGGGCTGCGTTTCTGTTCGTTTACGGGGGCTTGCGATTTTGGGCCGCTTGGGTCGGGGATTACGCGATGGAACTGGCAGGGGAAGGCATGGCGCTGCGCCCTGCCCTTGGGATTGTGTTTGCCTGTACGTGGCTGAATCCGCATGTTTATCTAGACACGTTGGCTCTGATTGGGGCGGTCAGTACGCAGTATTTGGGCGCAGAAAAAATCGCTTTTGGGATCGCGGCGGCGACCTCCTCTTTCGTGTTCTTTTTTGGCCTTGGATATGGGGCGCGGATACTGGCTCCTGTGATGCAAACGCCGTTTACGTGGCGGGTGCTGGATGTGATCATCGGCTGCGTAATGTGGATGATTGCCATTGGGCTGGTGCTGGGGTTGGGGGCGCATTAACGGCGTCCGAATGGTTTGGGGGCTTGACCAAGCGCACAAACACTCGCACTTTCACAATTGCATTAGAAGCGCCCTGCGCAGGCATGTATTTTAAGAAAGTGATTACAATGACAGAAAACGATCCATCAAAGAACGAGCCGAACCAAAAGAAGAGTTTAAACTTCTGGGTGTTGTTTATCGCACTTTTTGCGGTCTATCTACTCGCCATCAGACAGTTTGGATTTCTACGAACCCTGCCATTAATCTTTGGGGTTTTGGCCTGTACCCTTCTTTATCAACGATTCATCAAAAAGCGCAGTTGGAATTCCATCCTTTGGGGGAAAGAACTCCCCAAAGATCCAAAGTCGTAACGGGCTATTCACACGCCTTGCGTATCGCCTTCATGTTCTCCCCGTAGTGCGATGGCGTTCCGCCTTTGATCACGGTAGGGATTGCGAAATGGTCAATCCCACCAAAAATACCAATGATGGTTTTTTTCCAAAATAGCTGCCAACATGCTCACCTCATCAACCCCTTGATTAACAATATCTGGTGAATAAAGATATTGCTCTGCGGCCAATTTTTTAGCATTTTCTTGAGAGTTGGGTCGCGTATCAACGTAGAGTTCTATGGTATCAACATTCATAACGATTGGTGTTGCACCAAAGTCTTTTGCCCATTGTTTCATGGCTGCTACATGGATTTCTGGGGGTGGATTTGCGTTCCAATTGCCAAATTTCAGATACGCGGCGGCTTCCCATGTGTTTTTTGTCGGAAGAATTGTGATGTAAACAGTCTCCAACGGTTTTCCTGTGCTCCAATCTAACAAAGACAGAACGCTGTCTGTTGAAGAGACTTGATCTGGCCAATCCCCCCAGTATTCGTCAGGAATGTGAATTGGATTCAGTGCATCCATTTCAGCAGCCAAATCAGCTTGACCCTCTTGTTGTTTCAGGCTTTCAACAAAGGAACGGTGCTCATTGGTAATGTGATCATATAAAGATGATGGGTGGCTTAGGTTCGCGGCTTTGGCCAAGATGGTTTCGACTGTAACATTTGCGCTAAATTCAAAGTTCTCTTTTACACTTTGAACGTCATCCAAAGAGCCAATGATAATCGCAGTTCCCTCTTTTTGATTTAACTGCTTCCATTGCGATACGGCAGAGGTTCCAGCGACTTCATACAGAGGGTAGGGAAAGGCAACTTCGCTTTGAACGGCTGCCGTTTTGGTGTTTAGGAAAAAGAATAAAACAACGCCAATCGCTACCGTGAAAACTCCAAAAAGTATGCCTTTCATTCCCATTTAATTCTCACACGCTTTGCGGATCGCCTTCATATTCTCCCCGTAGTGCGTTGGCGTGCCGCCTTTAAACACGGCTGACCCAGCGACCATCGCATCAACACCTGCGGCCCATGCGAGGGGGGCTGTGTCTGGGGTCACGCCGCCGTCGATTTCAAGCCAGATGGGGCGGTCGCCGATCATTTTGCGCACGCGCTCCATTTTCGGAAGCTGGTTGTGCAGGAACTTTTGCCCGCCAAAGCCAGGGTTCACGGTCATAATTAGGATGAGGTCGATTTTATCGAGGCAGTATTCGATGACGCTTTCTGGTGTGGATGGGTTCAACGCCACGCCTGCTTTGCAGCCCAAAGAGCGGATGTATTGCAGGGAGCGGTCCAAATGCGGGCCTGCTTCGGCGTGGATGGTGATAATGTCGGCCCCTGCTTTGGCGAAGGCCTGTAGATATGGGTCCGCAGGGGCGATCATCAGGTGGCAGTCCATCACGGTTTTACAATGAGGGCGCAGGGCCGCGACCACATCTGGGCCGATGGTGATGTTGGGGACAAAGTGGCCATCCATCACGTCGATGTGGACCCAATCACAGCCTTCCGCCTCAATCGCGCGGACTTCTTCACCCAAACGGGCAAAGTCGGCAGACAGGATAGAGGGAGCGATTTTCAGGTTGCGGGCGGGGTCAAATTCGACGGGCATGGCAGTGTCCTTGGTGCGAGCGATGGAACCGTGGTGATAGGCGAAAACGCTGGGCGGGAAAAGGCCGCGACGTAGGGTTTTTTGAACAATTGGTGGACCGAGCCGCTTTGCACTGCCTAGGGTTGAACATACACGTCACATTTTGGGAGGAATGAATAATGCTTGCACGCAAATCTTTAACGACTCTGGTGCTTGGGATAGGGCTTATGGCGAACCCTGTTTTGGCAGATGGACATGGACACACCGCGATGAACCGCATTGATACACAGCGCCCTGATGCGCCAGACTTGGCCGCCTATGGGGCGCATAAAATTGGTGTGCGTACGTTGACCATGGTGAATCCTGACCAGATCGATATTCTGGCGATTGATCCTGCAGCCCCGAAACCTGATCCGATGCCACGCTATGATCGCGAATTGACGGTTGAGGTGTGGTATCCCGCTGCTGCGGATGCGACGGGGGATACCGTTCTGACCGCGAACCTACGCGATGGCAAAACACAGGTGCAATTGCACGGCCAAGCCATGCGCGATGCGGCCCCAGATGCGGGGACGTTTCCGCTGGTAATGATCAGTCACGGATACCCAGGCAACCGCTATTTGCTGAGCCATTTGGCCGAGAATATCGCCTCCAAAGGATATGTGGTGGCGTCTATGGATCACCGTGACAGCACCTATGCGGATCAAGCGGCGTTTGGATCCACGTTGGTGAACCGTTCGCTGGATCAGCTGTTTGTGCTGGATCAAATGGCGGCGTTGTCTGCGGGTGATGGGTTTTTAAGCGGCATGGTTGATGCGGATAACACAGCCTTGATCGGTTATTCCATGGGCGGCTATGGCGCGGTGATCACGGCGGGTGGTGGCGTGACCGCAGGTGCCGCTGCCGCGCCGTTCGCGCCCCATGGCACGCTGAACATTCATGTGGCTGGCACAGAGACGCACAACGCCCTGCCCGATCCACGGATCAAAACCGCCGTGGCCTTTGCCCCTTGGGGTTTGACCTATGGTGTTTGGGATGCTGAGGGTTTGGCTGGCGTTCAAATTCCGATGCTTTATGTGGCAGGATCGGTGGATGATGTGTCTGGCTATTCCCCAGGTATTCGCAACATTTGGGAAGGGTCGGTGAATGTGGATCGGGCTTTGCTGACCTTTGACAATGCCAACCACAATGCCGCCGCCCCGATGCCTGCCCCCGCCGAGGCGTTGCAAGTCGCAGATGGGGGGCTATCGCCTTATGATCACTATGCGGATGCGGTGTGGGACACGGTGAAGATGAACAACATCGCGCAGCATTTTGTAACGGCATGGCTTGGGAAATATCTGGGTGGCAATGCCGAGATGGACGCCTATCTTGACCTAACGCCAAACGCTGGTGACAGCGTTTGGGCGGTGAATGACGACGGCACGTTCAAGGACGAGCACACCCATTGGAAAGGTTTCCACAATCGCACGGCCAAAGGGCTGCGGTTTGAGGTTCTCCCCGCAGCTGAGTAATCCAGCGCCCGTCGCGGGACTGCGACAGGCGTGATTGGGTTAGGATGCTGCCGCTTTCGGTCCAGATGGTTTGCGCCGTCTGGGCCGTTTGTTTTTGCCAGACGGCTTTTGGTTTGGATCAATCGCAACAATGTTGCCGTTGGCATCAAGCTTGGACGTGCGCCGTTTGTGCCATGGCTTTTTGTTCGGATTGCCGCCGCCTTTGCCTTGCTCTGTCACAGCGCCCCCGCGGTTGCGGCTGTTTTTGTTGGACTTGCGCGGCGCAGGTCGATCAAATTTCGGTGCAGGTGATCCATCGGCCATTTTGGCAGGGATCTGCATTTTGATGACCTTTTCAATGTCGCGCAGCAGTTTCTGTTCTTCGGGGGAGCAAAACGCCACCGCAAAACCAGAGGCTCCTGCCCGCGCGGTACGACCAATGCGGTGAACATAGGCTTCGGGCACGTTGGGCAGATCATAGTTCACCACAACTTCGACTTCACGAATATCAATGCCCCGTGCGGCGATATCAGTGGCGATCAAAACAGGTTTGTCGCCTTTTCGGAATGCATCAAGGGCCCGTTGGCGCTGCCCTTGGGATTTGTTCCCGTGGATCGCATCGGCCCCGATGCCTTCGGCGTTCAGCTTTTTGGCAACCTTGTCGGACCCGCGTTTGGTGCGACAGAACACGATAACGCGCTTGCCCGGATGTTGTTGGATCAGCTTGAAAATCGCCGTTGGCTTTGCGCCGTTTTCCATGTGGATCACGGTCTGTTCAATGCGGTCCGCCGTGGCGGACACAACGGCCACGGATGTGTGGACGGGATCGGTCAGATAATCGTTCGCCAGCGAGGAAATCTCTTTTGGCATGGTGGCCGAAAACAACAGTGTTTGGCGTTTCTTTGGCATCTGGGACAGCAAACGGCGAATGGCGGGCATAAACCCGATGTCGAGCATTTGGTCCGCTTCATCGAGCACAACCGTTTCGATGTGGTTTAGTGTGCATGCCTTTTGGGACAGCAAATCTTCGAGCCGACCCGGGGTCGCCACAAGGATATCAACACCATCGGCCAGTTGTTTCTTTTGCTTTTTGATCGGCACGCCGCCAATAACAAATGAAGAGCGCAGGCCGAGACCTTTGGAATAGGTCCAGATTGCATCGTTGATCTGGGTTGCCAATTCCCGTGTTGGGGCCAGTATCAAGGCGCGGATTTTGCGCGGGCCTTTGGTCATG
>CAYWIR010000160.1:0-6144 GCA_964458375.1 uncultured Neptunicoccus sp. | reverse complement strand
CTTCACGCGCCTTTTGTGCCATCAACCGAACGGCATCAAACTCTTCGCGGCTGACAAAATCGCGATCCGCCAGCCAGCGATCCATCCAGCTTTTCATCGCTGTCTCCGCTTCGGTCTTGGCACCCTGCGCCACACCCATCGCGTTGGTCATCACTTTGCTGATATCTTCAAAGAATTTATTCTGGGTCTGCATAACCGCCCCTTTATCAAAACTGCGTTCCCTTGTTATATGGGGATCAAACAGGCAATTGCAAAGACCAAAGGCGCGACGCATCGCCCCGATTGGCGGATAAAAGGCAGACCCATGATCGCGGCACTCCCCTTCCCCAACATTGATCCCATTCTGTGGAGCATCGACATTGGCGGCTTTACCCTCGCCATTCGTTGGTACGCACTGGCCTATATCGCTGGGTTCCTTCTGGCATGGTGGTGGGCCAACCGCGCCATCCGCGCCAACACGCTCTGGCCGGGCGACACGGCCCCAATGACCATCAAACACACCGAAGATTTCCTCACTTGGGCAATCATCGGCGTAATTCTGGGCGGCCGCCTCGGCTGGGTCCTGTTCTATTCACAAGGCGCATGGCTTGATGATCCCACCATGATCTACAAAGTCTGGGAAGGCGGCATGTCTTTTCATGGCGGTTTCTTGGGCGTGGTCGTCGCTGCATGGCTGTTTGCGTGGAAATACAAAATCCCCACCCTCTCTCTCGCCGATATCCTCGCGCTTGGCGTGCCCATCGGTCTTGGCCTTGGGCGTATCGCCAATTTTATCAACGCTGAACTTTGGGGCAAACCCACCACTGCCGCGTGGGGCGTTGTCTTTCCCAACACACCCGACTGCCCGCTCACATGGCTTGATCCCGTCTGCGCACGCCACCCCTCACAACTCTATGAGGCGATATTGGAGGGCATCCTTCTCTTTGCCGTTCTCGCCTACCTCGCCTATCGCCGTGGCTGGCTGAAAACTCCAGGGGCGCTAACGGGCGTATTCTTCATGGGATACGGCGCAGCGCGGTTCTGTGTTGAATTTTTCCGCCAAGGAGATGAACAATTCACCAGCCCCACAAACCCATGGGGCCACATCCTGCGCTTGGGCGAAACGGTGAACAGCATCGGATTTACCATGGGCCAACTGCTGTCTGTCCCCATGATCGTGATCGGCTTGGCCCTCATCATATACGCCCGCCGAAAATGACTTGCCTAACAGACGTCCTTCTGCGCCAGATCAACCGCCTCGGCCCGCTCACGGTGTCCGAATACATGGCACAATGCCTCTATCACCCCGACCACGGATATTACACCAATGCCAAACCCCTTGGCGCGGCAGGGGATTTCACCACGGCCCCTGAAATCAGCCAAATGTTTGGCGAACTCATCGGCCTCTCCCTTGCCCAAAGCTGGCTCGACCAAGGGGCCCCAACCCCGTTCTGCCTCGCCGAACTCGGCCCAGGCTCTGGGCAACTGATGTCCGACATCCTGCGCGCCACCCAATCCGTACCAGGATTTCACGCCGCCATGCGCCTCCATCTGTGCGAGGTGAACCCAAACCTCAAAGCAGAACAAGCCAGCCGCCTCCCCAACCCTACATGGGTCACAGACACAACAGACCTGCCTGACCTTCCCCTCTTCCTAATCGCAAACGAATTTTTCGACTGCTTGCCAATCAACCAATATGTGGCCCGCGACGAGGGATGGGATGAACACATCATCGCCGAAACCGATGGCGCACTCACCTTTGCCCGTCGCCCCGCAGGGGCCGTCGAAACCGAACTGCCCACTTCACCCGCTGGCACCGTGCTGGAACTGTCGCCCTCCGCCAATGCCATCGCCCAAGACATCGCCGCAACGATCGCCAAAAACGGGGGGTGCGCCCTGATCTTTGATTACGGCGGCACAGGGGGCGGTGACACACTGCAAGCCTTGCAAAATCACGCCAAAGTGGATCCCTTGCACGCCCCTGGCCAGTCCGACCTCACCGCACACGTAAATTTTGCTGCCCTTGCGGACGCGATCACCGATGCACACACCATCGGCCCCGATCCCCAAGGCGCGTTCCTTGAACGGCTCGGCATCACCGCTCGTGCCCAACAACTTGCGCAAAACCTGTCAGGGGACGCGCTTGAAAACCACATCACGGCCCACCGCCGCTTGACCCATCCCGACGAAATGGGTCAACTCTTCAAAGCATTCGCAATTGTGCCCAAAGGCGCGCCAACTCCCGCAGGTTTCCCACAATGACCCTCGATGTGATCACCTCTGATGCCCTTACCGTCAAACACGGCTACTTCTGCCGCGCAGGGGGGATATCCACGGGGATTTATGCAGGTTTGAACACAGGGCTTGGGTCCAACGACGATCCTAACACCGTGCTGCACAACCGCCGTTTGGTGGCCGAACACTTGGGCGCCAGCCTTGAAACCCTCGGCGGCGTGCATCAAATCCACTCCGCCACCGTGCATGTGGCCACGCCAGACACGATTACCGAACGCCCACAGGCAGACGCGCTTGTGACCAATCACAAAGGTCTCGCCCTCGGCGTTCTTGCAGCAGATTGCGCCCCGATCCTCTTTGCCGACACAGGTGCTGGTGTCATCGGCGCGGCCCATTCCGGCTGGAAAGGCGCCATTGGCGGGGTTGCAGGCAGCACAATCAGCGAAATGGTCAAACTCGGTGCCACACGCGAAAACATCACTGCCGCAGTCGGCCCATGCATTTCACAAGCCAATTACGAAGTCGGCCCAGAATTTATGGAAGACTTCATCGCCGAGGACATGGACTTCACCCGTTTCTTTACCAACGGCACAGGCGATCGTTACCTTTTTGATTTGCCGAGCTTCTGCCTCCACCAACTCCGCTCTGAAGGGATCGCCCACGCGGAATGGACGGGCCACTGCACCTATGCCGATGAAGCGCGATTCTATTCATACCGCCGCACCACCCATCGCAAAGAACCAGACTACGGCCGCATGATTTCGGCCATTGTATTGTAGCCATTTCAGAAACAATGTGACGAGTCTTAGGCCTATTCTGCCCCAATTTGTTGGGCTTGTTTCCACTTAAAACGCCCCACACGCCCATAAAAATAGGGGTTAACGCCCATTTGGCCATCCGTCACAATTCAAATCAAATTTTCTGCAAAAATCACAATCAAACCAGATTCCAGTGCATTTTGTGCCCCCATCGCTTCGTAAAACAGTGCCAACGAAACGCAACACAGAGCGGAGCAAAACAATGAAAAACAAACGTTGGATGAAATGGGTTCTCAAAGGCGCAGCTGAAATGTCCGAGGACAAAGCCTAAGCCTTCAAAATTTGCACCAAGGGTTCTTCCCAAACCCGAGTTGCCAAAGCAAAAGCCCTGCGCTCTTCCCCTCGCAGGGCTTTTTTGCAACCAAATTTGGGGTTATTCGTCGCCAGACCGCTCTTCAAGCACACTAAACGGCACACCCGGCGCGTCTTTGGCACCACGAATAACCAGCGATGTTTTCACACTCGCCACATTATCCGCCGCAGTCAGTTCATTTGTCAAAAACATCTGAAAGGACGTCAAATCAGGCGCAACACATTTCAAAATGAAATCAATCTCGCCGTTTAACATATGACACTCACGCACCAGCGGCCAGTTGCGGCATTTTTCCTCAAACGCGCTCAAGTCCACTTCGGCCTGACGGTTCAACGCCACCATGGCAAAAACCTGCACCTCAAACCCTAATTCCCGCGCATCCACATCCGCATGATATCCACGGATAAAGCCACTTTCTTCCAGCGTCCGAACACGCCGCAAGCAAGGAGGCGCAGAAATTCCGACACGTTTTGCCAACTCCACATTGGTCATCCGACCGTCCGCTTGCAGTTCGGCCAGAATCTTACGATCAATCGGATCAAGCTTTATGGTTGGCATAGTCCCTCCGGTTCAAGACGCATCTCGGTTAACATGCGGCTCAGTCGCAGCAAATTACGCAAAAGCCAAGGCCTGCGCAATAATATTTCACACTTGCGCAACATTATTTCTCAATTTCTTCAAAATCTGTCAATTCACCGATCAAGCTGACGTGAAAATCCATCTCTTTCCCTCTCCTCAAACCCCACGTATACAGGCTCAAACAGACGTCTCGCTAAGGAACACCTCACATGTCCGAAACCCGCCACACCCGCCTTTTAATCATCGGTTCAGGCCCCGCAGGTTACACTGCTGGCGTCTATGGCTCGCGCGCGATGTTGGAACCAATCCTTGTGCAGGGCATCGAACCAGGCGGGCAGTTGACCACAACAACCGAAGTTGAAAACTGGCCGGGCGACACCGAAGTCCAAGGCCCTGATCTGATGATCCGCATGGAAGCTCATGCCAAGGCAATGGGTACTGAAATCATTGGCGATATCATCAACGATCTCGACCTGTCCAAACGCCCCTTCACCGCCACAGGCGACAGCGGCACGATCTACACCGCAGACGCCGTGATCTTGGCCACTGGGGCGCGCGCCAAATGGCTCGGCCTCGACTCCGAAGAAAAATTCAAAGGTTTTGGCGTCTCCGCCTGTGCCACATGCGATGGCTTCTTTTACCGTGGCCAAGAAATCGTGGTTATCGGCGGCGGCAACACAGCCGTTGAAGAAGCATTGTTCCTCACCAACTTCGCCTCCAAGGTCACGCTCATTCACCGCCGCGATGAACTGCGCTCTGAAAAGATCCTCGAAGACCGCCTGATGAAGAACCCAAAAATCGAACCGCTCTGGTTCCACGAACTCGAAGAGGTTATCGGCACAACTGATCCCCTCGGTGTCGAAGGCGTGCGCGTCAAACACACAAAAACAGGCGAAATCACGGAAATCCCGTGCAAAGGCGTGTTTGTGGCCATTGGCCATGCACCTGCAAACGAATTGGTTGTCGACACGCTCGAAACACACATGGGCGGCTATGTTGTCACCAAACCAGACAGCACCGAAACCTCCATTCCGGGCGTCTTTGCAGCGGGTGATTTGACAGATCACAAGTACCGCCAAGCCGTCACATCCGCTGGCATGGGCTGCATGGCTGCCCTCGAAGCGGAGCGTTTCTTGGCCGAAACTGAATAATAACCGTCCAAAAAGCGGTTAAAGTCCCAAAATTCACTGGATTGTGGCATAGAAATGCCGCAATCAGTGTCTATATACGCACCATGGTTGCAATGTTAACACGCCTGTGTTTCACGCGACCTTATTATTGATGTAGTTAAAATGCCACCAAGGCATCGCGTAACACGAGGCAGATATGTACCAGCCAAATTTGGCCCCTATTCCCGAGCTTTTCGTTTCCTACGAAAGCGCCGAAAAGATGAAACTCGAAGCAGCCGAGCTGCCTTCTTGGGATCTGACCGCCCGTCAGGTCTGCGATCTAGAGCTTTTGATGAACGGTGGTTTCAACCCGCTCAAAGGTTTCCTTTCAGAAGACGACTACAACGCAGTTGTGGATACAATGCGTTTGGCCGACGGCACTTTGTGGCCAATGCCAATCACACTTGATGTGAACAAAGACTTCGCCGCCGCGCTCGAAGCTGGCCAAGACATTGCCCTGCGTGACCCAGAAGGCGTGATCCTCGCGACCATGACCGTCACCGACAGCTGGACCCCGAACAAAGCGCATGAAGCTGAAAAAGTCTTTGGCGCAGATGACGACAAACACCCTGCGGTAAACTACCTGCACAACACAGCAGGCGAAGTTTACTTGGGCGGCCCGATCACAGGCATCCAACAGCCAGTGCACTACGATTTCCGTGCCCGCCGTAACACACCTAATGAACTGCGCGCCTACTTCCGCAAAATGGGCTGGCGCAAAGTTGTGGCGTTCCAAACCCGCAACCCATTGCACCGTGCGCACCAAGAACTGACCTTCCGCGCCGCCAAAGAATCACAGGCCAACCTGTTGATCCATCCCGTTGTTGGCATGGGCAAACCTGGTGACATCGATCACTTCACACGCGTACGTTGCTATGAAGCTGTGCTCGATCAATACCCAACAGCCACCACATCTATGTCTTTGCTGAACCTTGCGATGCGCATGGCTGGCCCACGCGAAGCTGTTTGGCACGGTCTGATCCGTAAAAACCACGGCTGTACCCACTTTATTGTTGGCCGCGACCACGCGGGCCCAGGTGCAAATAAACAC
>CAYWIR010000159.1:0-6149 GCA_964458375.1 uncultured Neptunicoccus sp. | reverse complement strand
ACCATGGCATGAAGCCCCAGCCGAGGATCGCGCCCACATCGCCTTCGCGGATGTCTTCCAACACACCTTCTTCGAGCGAGCGAACCGCTTCGAGCACTTGAGCCAAGATCAGACGGTGCTGAACCTCTTCAAGGTCAGGTTGGTTTTCCATGACTTCGAAGTGATCGCCGAGACCCTTCCACAGACCTGTGCGCTTGCCCTTTTCGTCATAGTCGTAAAAACCTGCTTTGGTTTTGCGGCCCAGACGTTTGAGATCGAACAGAGTTTGCACCACATCGTCGCCGTTGGAGGCTGGGTATGCGTTGCCCATGGCGGCCTTGGTGGCTGTCATGATCTTTTCCGCGAGGTCGATGGATGTTTCATCACCCAGTTGTAGCGGACCAAGCGGGAAGCCAAGCTGTTTTGCGGCGTTTTCGATCAGTGCTGGTTCGATGCCTTCGGCCACCATGCGGTTGGCTTCGCCGCCGTATGGGATGATGCAGCGGTTGGCATAGAAGAAGCGCGCGTCGTTGACCACGATTGGCGTTTTGCGGATTTGACGCACAAAATCGAGCGATTTGGCAACGGCGCGGTCGCCTGTTTCAGCGCCTTTGATGATTTCCACCAGCAACATTTTGTCCACTGGAGAGAAGAAGTGGATGCCGATGAACTGATCAGGGCGCACGGAGGCTTTGGCCAGTTCGCCGATCGGCAGCGTCGAGGTGTTGGTGGCAAAGATGCAGTCTTCGCCGACAATGGCTTCGACTTTCTTGGTCATCTCAGCCTTAACGCCCACGTCTTCGAACACCGCCTCAACGATCAGGTCACAGCCCTGAAGGGCGTTCAGATCGGTTGTGGCATTGATGAGAGAGAGGAGTTTCTCTTTCTTCTCGGGTGTGGATTTTTTGCGGGCAATGCCTTTGTCCGCGTAGGCTTCGGAATAGGATTTGCCTTTGTCCGCGGCTTCTTGGTCGCGGTCGATCAGCACGACTTCGATGCCTGCTATAGCGGATACAAGTGCGATGCCTGCGCCCATCATGCCAGCGCCAAGGACGCCGACTTTCTTGACGGATTGATCGTCGATGCCTTTGGGACGAACCGCGCCTTTTTCCAATGCGCCTTTGTTGATGAACAAAGAGTTGATCATGGCAGAAGAGGATGGGTTCAACAGGATGTTGGTGAACCAACGGGCTTCGATCCGGATTGCGTCGTCAAACGGAACAAGCGCACCTTCATAGACGGCGGCAAGCATGGCTTTGGCCGCAGGGAATGCGCCTTGTGTTTTGCCGTGCACCATGGCCGTGGCACCCACATAGGTCATAAAGCCAGCAGGGTGATACGGTGCGCCACCTGGCATTTTATAGCCTTTGGCATCCCATGGTTTCACAAGGTCCGCATCCGTTGCTGTTTCGATCCATGCTTTGGCAGAGGAGATCAGCTCATCCGCAGGAACGACTTCGTCGATCAGGCCAGCGGCTTTGGCTTTGGCAGGGGCAACTGTTTTGCCTTCAAGGAGGAAGGAAGAAGCGTTCATCACGCCAAGTTTGCGCACGAGGCGTGTTGTGCCGCCGCCACCTGGGAAGATGCCGACCATGATTTCGGGCAGGCCGATTTTGGCCTTTGGGTTGTCGGCCACAAAGATGCGGTGACAGGCGAGCGGGATTTCTAGGCCGATGCCAAGACCCGTGCCAGGAAGTGCCGCCACGATGGGTTTGCCGCCTTTGTTGGTTTTGGCGTCCATGCCAGCGCGTTCGATTTTGCGCATAACGGTGTGGCCTTGCATGATGCCCGCCATCAGGTCGGGCGCAGGGTTGTCGCCGCCTTTGGCTTTCCATTCTGCTAGGACGCTCAGGTCCATGCCAGCCGCAAAGCTGTCTTTGCCAGAGGTGATGATCGCACCTTTGATGGCGTCGTCCCCGAGCACCGTATCGATGTGCGCGTCGAGTTCGGCAAAGCCTGCTTCGGACATGATGTTCATGGATTTGTCAGGGCAATCCCATGTGATGATGGCGATGTCGCCGTCCAGTTTGTAGTGGAAATCAGTCATGTTTCTGTTCCTTTTTGTTCAGACGTTCGCACGTCCTGTTCGTTTGGTTTCGCATCTGCGCCGTGCTGACGCGTGCGAGTGTTTCAGTCTATTGGCGAGCCGTCATTTCGCGTGAATGTGCTTACGCCGTCTTTGTCTGTGACCTTCATGTCGATGTCCGAATAATAGCAAATCTCTTCGGGGTGGCTGGTGCCAACCACAAGAAATTTGGCCATTTGATCGGTTGTGTTCACAAGGTGATGACCATTTTCGACGCCTGCTTTAAAAGCCGCGCAATCGCCCGGACGTAGCAGGGTTTCCGCATCGTCTTCGATCAACGTTGGTGTGCCGTGCGTGACGATCAAGAACTCGTCTTCCTTGGCGTGCCAGTGGCGCAACGATGATTTTGCGCCAGGCACGAGGGAGACGAGGTTGGCCCCGAATTGCGTTAGCCCAGCATGTTCACCCACGGGCAGCCAAGTCCGTTTCGCAGTGTCCGCGCTGTATTGGTCTGGATACGAAGACCCAGACCTTTGTGGCACTTTATCGAGGTCGATCTTTGGCATCAAACGCGCTCGAGGATTGTTGCGGCGCCCATGCCAGAGCCGATGCAGAGCGTGGCGAGGCCTGTTTCTTTGTCGGAGCGTTCCATTTCATCGAGCAATGTGCCGAGGATGACCGCGCCTGTTGCGCCGAGTGGGTGGCCCATGGCGATTGCGCCGCCGTTCACGTTCAGCTTGTCGTGGTCCACGTTGAAATGCGTTTGGAAGCGCAGAACAACGGATGCGAAGGCTTCGTTGACTTCGAACAGGTCGATGTCGCCGATGTCCATGCCTGTGCGCTCTAGGATACGCTCGGTCACTGGGACGGGGCCTGTGAGCATGATGGTCGGGTCTGTGCCGATTTTAGCGGTGGCGCGGATGCGGGCGCGGGGTTTGAGGCCGTTCTTTTCGCCAAACTCTTTGTTGCCGATCAAGATCGCGGCCGCACCATCTGCGATGCCTGAGGAGTTGCCTGCGTGGTGGACGTGGTTGATCTTTTCCAGCTCTGGGTATTTCAGCAGCGCGATGGCGTCAAAGCCTGGCATGACTTCGCCTTGGGCTTTGAACGATGGGTTCAGAGAGCCAAGCGTTTGCATGTTGGTTTCGCCGCGCACCATTTCGTCATGGCCGAGGATTTCGATGCCGTTTTGATCGGTCAGGCCGAAGACGGATTTGTCAAAGCGGCCTTCTTTCTGGGACACGGCGGCGCGGCGTTGGGATTCAACCGCGTATTCATCACACATGTCGCGTGAGAAGCCGTATTTGGTGGCGATGATGTCAGAAGAGATGCCCTGTGGGACGAAGTATGCCTTCATGGCGAGCGTTGGGTCCACAGCGATTGCGCCCCCATCAGAGCCCATTGGGACGCGAGACATGGATTCCACACCGCCTGCGATATAGGCGTTGCCCATGCCGCCCATGACCTGGCCAGCGGCCATGTTCACGGCTTCTAGACCAGAGGCACAGAAGCGGTTGACGGACACGCCAGCAACGGATTCATCGAGATCAGAGTAGAGCACGGCGGAACGTGCGAGGCAGCCGCCTTGCTCGCCCACTTGGGACACGTTGCCCCAGATCAGATCGTCCACGTCTTTGGAGTCAAACCCTGTGCGGGCTTGCAGTTGGTTCAGCACCTCGGCAGAGAGGCGAACAGCGGAGACTTCGTGCAAAGAGCCGTCTTTTTTGCCTTTGCCGCGCGGTGTGCGCGTTGTGTCGTAGATATATGCATCGTGGGTCATGTGTTTGATCCTTGTGAGCGTTGATATTGGTGTTTGAATTAGGCGCGGTCGGCAGGAGAGCCGGGCATTAGGTCGTAGGGGGCTTTGTATCCATCGAGGCCTTCGATGTTGGAGAGCCAGCGGTCGATGTTTTCGAATTCCGCCCGATCAAAGCCAAATGGTTCTGGGTAGAACAGGTAGCCGCAGCAGGAAAAATCGGCGTTGGTGATGCTGTCACCGACCAGCCAATCGCGGCCTGCGAGCGCGCCATCCAGCGTGGCGTAGGCCGCGGCGAGGCGGCCTTTGTTAAAGCCGATAACTTCGGCTGGGCGTTTGTCTTCGGGTAGGAAGTTCATCAGGAAACGGGTCATGCCTGCCATGGAGGACAGTTTGTGATTGTCCCAGAGCACCCAAGATTGCACTTGGCGTTTTTCTGCTGCTGTTGTGCCGCCAAATTTGCCTGACTTTTCGGTGATGTAGGATTGAATCACGCCTGATTGCGGGATGCGTTCATCGCCGTCGATCAGCACGGGCGCTTCGCCCATAGCGTTGATGGTTGCGCGATATTCAGGTGTGCGGGTTTCGCCGCCAAAGAAATCCACCTTCACAGGCTCCCACTCAAGACCAGAGAGGGAGAGGGGCAGGGCGGCTTTGTAAGAATTGCCGCTTTCGCCAAAGCAATAGAGTTTCATAGACATAGGTAGGCTCCTTGTTGGTGGTGGCGGGTTAGAGCGACCGTCCAGCTAGTTCTTTCATAATCTCGTTCGTGCCGCCGTAGATGCGTTGGACGCGGGCGTCTGTCCACATTTCGCCAACGGCGTATTCCATCATGAAACCATAGCCGCCGTGCAGTTGCAGGCATTCGTCGAGCACTTCGCCTTGGGTGTCGGTCAGCCAGTACTTTTGCATCGCGGCCTGTTCGACGGACAATTCGCCTTTGAGGTGCGCAGCGATGCAGCTGTCGAGATAGGCGCGGGCCACTTGGGTTTTTGTGGCGCATTCTACCAGTTTGAATTTGGTGTTTTGGAATTCCATGATGGATTTGCCAAACGCTTTACGCTCTTTGCAGTATTCGATGGTTGTGGCGACTGCGCCTTCCATGGCCCCCACTGCGCCGCAGCCAATGATCAAGCGTTCTTGGGGCAGTTGTTGCATCATTTGATAAAAGCCGCGGCCTTCTTCACCGCCCAGAACGTTTTCTGGTGGGATTTCCACGTTGTCAAAGAACAGTTCGGATGTGTCGGCGGCTTTCATGCCGATTTTGTCGAGGTTGCGGCCGCGCGTGAAGCCTTCGGCACCGTCTGTTTCAAGGATCATCAGTGATGTGCCGCGTGAGCCTTGGCTGGGATCCGTTTTGGCGGCCACAAGGATAAGGTTGGCGTGCTGGCCGTTGGTGATGAAGGTTTTGGAGCCTGTCATCTTGTAGTTGTTGCCGTCTTTGATGGCGCGGGTTTTGATCGCTTGTACGTCGGAGCCGCCAGAGGGTTCGGTCATGGCAAGTGCGCCAACGAGTTCGCCTGAGACCATTTTGGGCAGGAGGCGTTTTTTCTGTTCTTCGGTGCCGCAGTGTAGGATGTAATGGGCAACGATACCGGAGTGGATGCCGTGACCCCAAGACGCGAGGTTGAGGCGAGAGCCTGCCATCAGAATAACCGCTTCGTGGCCGAAATCACCGCCAACGCCGCCGTATTCTTCTGGGACGGAGGGGCAGAGCAGGCCAAGCTCGCCCGCTTGTTGCCATGTCTCGATGTCCATTTCACCCTGCTTGCGCCATTTTTCAAAGTGAGGCGCCCATTCTGTTGTGATGAATTGGGTCGTCATCTCTTCGAGCATTTGATGCTCATCTGTCATCCAAGAGGATTTTAGATCGTGCAGGTTCATGGTGCGGCTCCGTTAAAATTGTGTTTGGGGCGGCTGGTGTGCCGCCCCGAAAGTATGTGTGAACGCGGGGGCGTTCGGGGTTTAGAACGCTTCTGCGCTGAGACCCATAACAGTGTCCGCGCCAGATTCGATGCGTGCAAGGTGCATGCCAGTGGCAGGCAATTGACGCGCCATGTAGTAGCGGCCTGTGATGAGTTTGTTTTTGTAAAACTCTGGATCATCCGCGTTGCCGTCAAGAGCTTCCGTTGCGGCTTTTGCCATACGCGCCCACATCAAGCCGAGGCAGACGTGCCCAAACAGGTGCATGAAATCGGAGGAGCCAGACAAAGCGTTGTTCGGGTTCTTCATGCCATGTTGCATGAAATACATGCTTGCGGCTTGCAGGTCTTTGGAGGCTGATTTCA
The DNA here is from genome assembly GCA_964458375.1 of uncultured Neptunicoccus sp. Lineage (GTDB taxonomy): Bacteria > Pseudomonadota > Alphaproteobacteria > Rhodobacterales > Rhodobacteraceae > Amylibacter. The sequence continues at coordinate 100 of CAYWIR010000159.1, read as the reverse complement.
ACGGTTCGATAAAGTCGGCGAGAGCTTCGTTGTCTTTGTTTTCGCTGATAAAGGATTTCACCATTTCAAAGAAGGCCATTACGTGTTTGCCGCCGTCTTG
>CAYWIR010000158.1:4781-6149 GCA_964458375.1 uncultured Neptunicoccus sp. | reverse complement strand
GTGTCGCCCATTGCGATGATTAAGGCGAACAATCTGTGCATTGTGAAGCCAGAGTATGCGGCGGTGGTGCGGGCGGCTTATGATCCTGCGTTGCCGAGCGCCACTGAAGACCCTGCACATGCGCTGCGGGTGTCGGCGCGGGCGATGAAGCTGTTGGCGGATATTGAAGATGGAGCATGAGTTCCACACGCGCGTTTACTATGAAGACACGGACCTTGCGGGGATCGTCTATTACGCCAATTATCTGAAGTTTATCGAACGCGCGCGCAGTACGATGGTGCGTGAGGCAGGGATTGATCAAACCGCGATGAAGGCCAATGACGGGCTTGTTTTTGCGGTGCGGCATGTGGATGCGACCTATCTTAAGCCTGCGAAATTGGATGATGAATTGCGGATTGCTACAAAACTGCAACAATTGTCGGGCGCGAAGCTGCTATTTGAGCAGGATGTGTTTCGGGGCGACGAAATGCTGTTTTCGTCAAAGATTACAGTGATTTGTATGAATGCAGCGGGTCGCGTGATCCGCCTGCCAGCAGAAATTCGCGCACAACTGGCGCTTTAACGCACATTTGACCGCCCATGGGGCAAAGAAATGGTGTTTTTTCTGCGTCTAACCTTTATGATTAAGGCTAACAAAAACGCCGCTGGCAAACAGCGGTATCAGGCAGCGCTAAAAACAGTCGGGCGGACATATGGAAACTGAAACACTCGCCGCAGTGCAGGAGGTCGATTTTTCGATGCTTGCGCTGTTCCTTCGTGCCACGATCACCGTAAAGATCGTGATGCTGATTTTGATCTTTGCTTCGGTCTGGAGCTGGGGGATCATTATCCAGAAATTCATCAACTATCGGGTGGCCAAGAAAGACAGCGATCTGTTCGATCGTGCGTTTTGGTCGGGTGATCCGTTGGATGAGCTGTTTGACCGTGTTGGGCCAGAGCCCAAAGGCGGGGCAGAACGGATTTTTGCCGCTGGTATGACAGAGTGGCGTCGATCCCATCGCAGTGACGGCAATTTGATTGCGGGCGCGCAGGCGCGGATTGATCGGTCCATGGATGTGGCGATCAACCGTGAAAGCGAGCGGTTGAACAACGGTTTGACCTTCTTGGCCACGGTGGGTGCGATTGCGCCTTTTGTGGGCCTGTTTGGGACGGTTTGGGGGATCAAACATTCGTTTGAGGAAATCGCCATTCAACAGAATACGGATTTGGCGGTTGTGGCCCCTGGTATTGCCGAGGCTTTGGTTGCAACGGCGTTGGGCCTGCTGGCGGCGATCCCTGCGGTTATTTTCTATAACAAACTGTCCGCAGATGCAGATCGGTTGATCAGCGGTTACGACAGCTTTGCCGATGAATTTGCGACGATCCTGT
>CAYWIR010000158.1:0-4771 GCA_964458375.1 uncultured Neptunicoccus sp. | reverse complement strand
GATGTTGGTGTTGTTGATCATCTTTATGGTGGCAGCGCCCTTGTTGACGGTGGGTGTGCCGATTGAATTGCCCAAAACGGCGGCGACATCGTTGCCCCAAGAGCAAGAAGAACCGTTGGCTTTGGCGATTGGGGCTGATGGGACGCTGGTGTTGCAAACCGTAGAGATTGAGCGCGACACGTTGATCCCGAAGTTACGGGCCATTGCGGCAGAGCGTGAGGACGACAAAGTGTTTTTGCGGGCTGATGGGTCCGTGTCCTATGCGCAAGTGATGGAAATCATGGGCGCGCTGAATGCGGCTGGATTTCGCGATATTGGTTTGGTCACCGATGGAGGTGGCCCGCGGCTGGATGGCACGGACGCAAGTGTGGTGGAATAGGCTAGGCTCTTGGAAACAGGCACGAAGATATCACTTGGGGCGCATGGCGCATTGATCGGGCTTGCCGTTTTCGGCGGGCCGTTGTTCGATGCGGATGAAAGCAATGCGATCCAGATATCGGAAGTGTCGATTATCACGAGCGAGGCGTTTGAAGGGATGACATCCCGCGCCCCTGTGCCCGATGTAGAAGTGCCCCAGCAATCAGATTTGGCGCAGCCAGAACCTGTTGAGACAGTGCCAGATGTTGCGGAACCTGTGGAACAGCCCGTGGAAGAGTTGGTTGAGCCCGAAGTGCAGCAGGTTGCAGAGCCTGAAGTGGTGCCAGAACTGGAAACCGAGCCAGCAGAGCCTGTGGTGGTAGAGCCAGAGATTGTTGACGCGCCAGAGGCCGAACAAACGCAAGAGGCCACAGGCAGTGAGGTGGTTGCGCCAGACGCGCAAGTGGCCGAGCAAGATCAAACGGGGCAGGTTGATCCTGACCAATTGGCGTTGCTGCGGCCAAAGCCGCGCCCTGCGCCGCGCATTTCCAATGAAGTGAATGAAGCGCCGCCCACAGATGCGGAACGTTCAGAAGATACGACTGAACAGACAGTTCCGAGTGATGAGGCCACAGAGGTGAAGCCTGAGGAAAAAGTGGAAGCGGCCAAGCCTGAAAGCACAACGGAAATTGTGACAGAAGCGGATGAAGTTGATCCAAACTCTGCAGCGCCCATTAAGTCAGCGCGTCCCAAAGGGCGACCTGCGGATATCGCGCAAAAGGCCGAGCAGCGGAAGATAGATCAGGCCAAAGCCGCCGAAGAGGCGGCCAAACGTGTTGCGGATGCAGAGGCCCGTAAGGCGCGTCGCGAGGCAGAAGCGGCAAAACAAGCGGAAGCCAAAGCCATTGAAGAGGCGATCAAGGCGGCGGCAGCAGAGGCATCAAAGCCATCGGGTCCACCGCTGACAGGGCGTGAAAAGGGTGCTTTGGTGCTGGCGGTACAACAGTGTTGGAACCCACCGATTGGTGTGCAGAGTGCGGGTGATTTGAAGGTGACGTTGCTGGTGGAGTTGAACGAGCAAGGCAAACTGACAGGCTCACCGAAACTGATCAGCCCTTCGGGTAGCCCACAAGGTGTGGTGAAACAAGCCTATGAAGCAGGGCGGAGGGCGTTGATCCGATGCGCGCCTTATGCGTTGCCACAAGACAAATACGAGCAATGGCGTCAAATCGAAGTGACGTTTAATCCCCAGAATATGGTGGTGAGATGATGAGACATGTATTGAAACTGTTGATTGCGGCGATGCTGTTGGGATTGCCAGTAAACGCGCAAGCCCAGGAAAAGTGCGTTGAGGGTCGGCTGTGCATTGAAGTCACCGAAGGTGTGATTGAACCCATGCCTATCGCAGTGACGCAGTTTGTGGCGGAAAATGCAGGAGCTGAGGCGTTTGCGGCCCAGTTAACGGATGTGGTGATCGGCGATCTGGTCGGCTCTGGCTTGTTTCGCAACATTGATCCGTCAGCCTATATCGGCAGTGTGACGAATTTTAATGCGCCCGTGTCCTTTCCTGATTGGAAAGCGATCAATGCGCAGGCGTTGATTACAGGGGCGGTGAGCCTTGCCGATAACAATCAAATGCAGGTGAAATTTCGTTTGTTTGATGTGTTTGGGCAGGAAACCCTGATTGGATTGCAATTTGCAGCCAGCAGCCAAAGTTGGCGGCGGATGAGCCATAAGGTGGCGGATCAGGTCTATGCCCGTTTGACAGGCGAAGACCCGTATTTTGACAGCCGTGTGGTTTATATCGCGGAAGAAGGTCCCAAGAATGATCGTAAGAAGCGGCTTGCGGTGATGGATTACGACGGGGCCAACACGCGGTATTTAACAGGGTCTGACGATATTGTGCTTGCGCCACGGTTTTCGCCCAATGCGCGTGAGATTATTTACACCAGTTACGAAACGGGCGTGCCACAAGTGTTCTTGATGAATGTCGATACGCTGTCGCGTCGTGTTTTGGACAGTGAGCGGAACATGACCTTTGCGCCACGGTTTAGCCCTGATGGGCGCAAGGTGGTGATGTCTTTGTCTAACGGGGCGAAGTCGGATTTATATTCCTTTGATTTGTCCACGGGGCAGAAGGTGCAGCTGACCAACACCAGCGCCATTGATACGGCGCCAAGTTATTCCCCAGATGGGTCGCAGATTGTGTTTGAAAGCGATCGAGGTGGCGGACAGCAGATTTACGTGATGCCAGCCGCAGGTGGCCCTGCGCAGCGGATCAGCTTTGGCACGGGGCGGTATGGCACGCCTGTTTGGTCGCCACGGGGCGATATGATTGCGTTTACCAACATCAGCAATGGGCGGTTCCATATTGGCGTGATGCTCACGGACGGCAGCCAAGAAAAGCTGCTCACAGGATCGTTCCTTGACGAGGGGCCAACCTGGTCCCCGAATGGGCGGGTCATTATGTTTTTCCGCGAAACCCAAGGGTCTGGCGGTGCGCCGAGCCTGTTTTCCGTGGATGTTACGGGCCAGTTTTTGAAGAAAGTACCAACGGCGACCTTTGGGTCAGATCCCGCGTGGTCAACGCTGTTGGAGTAAGGTTGATTCCCATTGTGGGGATTTGCTGTTATAAATCAGTAAACGCACAAGAGATGCGTTTCATGCGAAAGGATGAGCAGATGACGATTTTGAAGATGGGGACCGTGTTGGCCTGTGTGTTGGCACTTGGCGCGTGTACGGATTTCCGCAATGGTGGAAGCGGTGCGACGGATGGAACTGGCGTGGGTGCAAATGGCACGGGCGCTGCGGGTGATCCAAACAGTGCGAGCAACCCAACATCTGTGGCCTATTTCAACCAGACCATTGGGGATCGCGTGTTGTTTCAAGTGGACCAAAGCACGCTGACACCAGAAGCGACCCAGACGCTGGAAGGACAGGCGAATTGGTTGCTGGCGAACACAACTTACACCACCACAATCGAAGGTCATGCGGATGAGCAGGGCACGCGGGAATATAACCTTGCGCTGGGCGCACGTCGCGCCAATGCGGTTCGTGATTATCTTGTCAGCCGTGGCATTGCCGCCAACCGTGTGGACATTGTGACATACGGCAAAGAGCGCCCATTGGCGGTGTGTTCTACAGAAGAATGTTGGTCCAAGAACCGCCGCGCGGTGACCTTGGTGGCGACAGGGCTTTCGAGCTAAGACATTTTGATCCGCCGTTTGTGATGCAAGCGGCGGATTTAGGTATTTAGGGAACATTGAAGATGCGGATTTTCGGAGCAATTTTGGTGGCGGCGCTTGTGTCGCCTTGGGCCGTACAGGCGCAGGATGAGCAGACTTTGGCGGATATCCGTCAGGAGTTGCAGTTCCTTTATGCTGAGATTGTGAACCTGAAGCGGGAGTTGTCCACAACGGGCAATGCCACGCAGAGTGCAAACAATGGCCCTGCACTACAGCGGGTTAATGCGCTGGAAAACGAAATGCGGCGGATCACGGGGTCCATTGAGACCAAACAGAACTGGATCGAGCGGGTTGTTGTGGATGGTACAAACCGTGTGGGCGATTTGGAGTTTCGGCTGTGTGAATTGGAAGACGGCTGTAATGAGTTGGACCTTGATCGCACGGCCCCATTGGGCGGGAAAATCCCTGATCGCCAAGTGGCAACGACGGGCGGGCAAACCGTCACCCAAACACAGACAACAAGTGCGGTGGATACATCTGGGGCAACCGACAGTGAGAAATCCACATTTGGCCGTGCTATGGCGGCCTTTGAGGCGCAGGATTTTGCCTCGGCAAGCAACCAGTTTGATACATTGATTGCAAACTTTCCAGGTGGCCCCCTGACGGGTGAAGCGCATTTCTGGAAAGGAGCCTCGCAAGCGGGGCTTGGGGATTGGGGGACGGCTGCGCGCAGTTTCCTTGAGAGTTTCAGCGGAACGCCACAAGGCACCAAAGCGCCAGAGGCATTGTACCGTCTGGGAATTTCGTTGCGCGAGTTGGGGCAGATTGAAGAGGCCTGCCTGATGTTGGCAGAAGTGCCGATCCGCTATCCTTCGGCGGCGATTTTGGGCGAGGCGGCGGCGGAGCGCACTGCGCTTGGCTGTTCGTAACGGCGCAACGGTGCGGGTGTGATGTCCGCGATTTCAAAAGTATTGGATGGGCTTCCAAATGGGGGCGTTGGGGTCGCCGTTTCTGGCGGAAGCGATTCGGTTGCGCTGTTGTTGCTGATGGTGGATTGGGCACGGGAATGTGATCGTGGCCTGTTTGCGGTTAGCGTGGATCACGGGCTGCGTGCCGAGGCGGCAGAGGAAGCGGCGGGTGTGGCGCGGGTGTGCGCAGACTTGGGCGTTTCGCATGATGTTTTACGTTGGGACGGAGTGCATTCGGGCAATACGCAGGATGCGGCGCGG
>CAYWIR010000157.1:0-6201 GCA_964458375.1 uncultured Neptunicoccus sp. | reverse complement strand
TCAAAATTGTCGAAGTTTAACCACCGCGCCAAGTCTTCTTCGCTGCAACAAGACTCAAAGAAAAACCCCGCAGCCAAGGCCACGGGGTTTTTATGTTTCAATTTGGCTCTATCACCCCGCCACTGCTTCGCGCATATGGGCGAAATGCTTGTCCCACCCATCATCAAGCGCCGACATCAGGCCAAAGGCCGCATCTCCCGCTGCTTCAATCCCCGTATGGGTCAACTTGATCCGCGTGCCTCCATCAACAGCATTCAATTCCCACAATAGCTCGGTCATCACACCGCCAAGGGGTGCAATCGTGAATGATTGACGCAAACGTTTGGGGGCATCCATTTCCAGAACTTCGCCCCAACACCGCTTCGCGCCCTCTTCTTCACGGCTATAAAGCGTATAGGCCGCACCCGTTTGGAAATCCGCGTCAGTCTTGAAAAACCACTGCTCCAGTTTTTTGGCTTCTGTCAAAAAACCCCAAGCCGCCTCAATCGGCACGGCCAGAAATACTGTCTTTTCAATTGATGTCTCACTCATCGTTAATATCCTTCTCTGCGGCTGCCTTTAGGGCGGCCAGTTTTCCATCCCAGAACGAGTCGAAGAATTTCAACCAGTCCTGCATTTGCGAAAATCCCGCGCGGTTTAGCGCGTTGTATCTTTCACGTCCTTCGGTCCGAACTTGGATCAGCCGCCCCTTTTCCAGCAGGTTCAGGTGTTTCTTTACACCTGTGCGCGACATGTCGAACTGATCCGACACCTCCGCAATGCTCATCTCGCGCTCCGACAGCATCATCAAAATCTGCTGACGAGTTGGATCGCCAAGCGCCTTGAACGCAGAGGTGGTGGTAGGGGAAAGCGGTGTCATGTGATCCTCATAAGAAACCAAAAGGTGTCACTATATATGACACCAATAAGTGTCATGTCAAGGCAAAGAAAAACCCCGCAGCCAAGGCCACGGGGTCAATTCATTTCGCAGGTCGAGCTTTAGCCCAACATCGCTTTGATCAGTGCAGCTTGTCGCCCACGTCAGCAATCGCCGCATCAATCAGGCTACCAGCGTCTTTGGCTGTCATGCCTTTGGCAATCACGTCACTTGCCGCAGCAACAGCAACCGCTGCCGCCGTGTCGCGCACTTCTTTAACCGCAGAGGCTTCAGCAGATTGAATCTGCTCTTCCGCCACCTGCAAACGCCGCGCGATAGAGTTTTTGATGTCCTCTTTCGCTTGATCCGCTGCCGCTTGGGCTTCGGACTTTGCATTTGCCACGATCAGTTCCGCTTGCTCAGCCACTTCTTTTTGCTTGCGCTCGTAACCAGCCAGAATGCTCTGCGCTTCTTCACGCAAGGCACGGGCTTCGTCCAATTCAGACTGAATGCCCTCTGCCCGTTTGTCGAGCAGACCCGCAATCATGCCTGGCACTTTGAAATAGATCAAAACGCCGATGAACAAGACAAACGCAATCAGAACAACAAAGTCTGTGTTGCCAAGGCTAAAGAAAGGACCACTTGCCGCAAAGGCAGGTGTCGCAGTCAGCGCAACCGCTGGAAGGGTATAGAGTGTTTTCATCGTCTTACCCTTTCAACCGTGCAGTCACCGCGGCTTTCACCGCTTTCGCATCACCCGCACCAGGCATCATCGCTTTCACGATTTCTTTTGCCGTGTCGTTGGCGACGCTCTCAACCGCTGCCATAGCAGACTCGCTGATTTCTTTGATCGCCGCTGCGCTTTCGGCAGACTTGGCTGCGATTTCAGCATCCGCTTTTGCCATTGCAGCATCCAGATCTTTTTGGATGTCTGCGCGGGCATCCGCAACAATGGTCTGCGCTTCAGTCCGGGCATCAACCAAGGCTTGGTTGTACGCGGCTTCTGCTTCCACGGCTTTCGCGTTCATTTCTTCCGCTTTATCCAGATCGCTCTGGATGGCGCCATGACGTTCGGCCAAAACCGAAGCGATCCGTGGCAGGGCCACGCGGCTCATCACGAAATACACAACGATCAGCGTTACCACCAACCAGAAAATCTGGTTCGGGAACGTTGAAAAGTCGAGCTGTGGCATACCTTGTGCATGCTCTGTAGTTTCAGTTGCCATAGCAACCCCCAGTGTTTTAACCGTTTAACTCAAGTGAACCAGAGAGCGGGCCATCGGCCCACCCCCAAGGATTTCAGCTTGTCTTAAACAGCAAACATCAACAGCAGAGCAACGAGGAATGAGAAGATCCCCAAAGCTTCAGCAAACGCGATACCGATGAACATCGTCGCTGTTTGACCCGCTGCTGCGGATGGGTTGCGCAATGCGCCAGCCAAGTAGTTGCCTACAACGTTGCCCACACCAATAGCCGCACCGCCCATGCCGATACATGCCAGGCCTGCGCCCATCAATTGACCCATTTCAGTGATGTTACCTTCGATTGCCATTGTGCTTCTCCTTAAGATTTTAATGACGTGGAATTGTTTACTCGGACTTAGTGGTGAGGATGCAGCGCATCTTTCAGATATACACAAGTCAGAATGGTGAACACGTATGCCTGAATACAGACAACGAGCATTTCAAGCGCGTAGATCGCTGTGATCGCAAGGATGGATGCAGGTGCGATCCATGTGACGACCGCGAAACCCGCGAATACTTTGATAACCGCGTGACCCGCCATCATGTTGCCAGCCAAACGAATGGAATGGCTCACAGGGCGTACGAAGTAAGAGATAACTTCGATCAACGCGAGAATAGGGCGCAGCGCCAGTGGCGCAGAGGACACCCAGAACATGCCCAAGAAAGACATGCCGTTTTTGACGAAACCTAAAACCGTTACAGCCAAGAACACAGCCATCGCCAGTGTTGCGGTTACCGCAATGTGGGATGTTGTTGTGAACGATGTTGGGATCAAGCCCACAACGTTGGCCACAAGGATGAAAATGAACAGAGTGAAGATGTATGGGAAATACGCCAAGCCGTCTTTGCCTGTTGTGTCTTCCACCATCTTGTAGATGAAGCCATAGATGACTTCTGCAATGGACTGGCTGCGGGACGGCACAATCGCACGACCCCGTGTGCCCAGAACCATCAGCGCGATGATGCAAAGAACAGCAATACCCAACCACAATGTTACGTTTGTGATTGTGAACATCCCGATTGCCCCACCATCACCAAACAAAGGTTTGATCAGGAATTGGTCCATCGGGTGAATGTTCAGGCCAGTGCCACCGTCTTCTGTCGCCACGATATGTGTCCTCTTTTCGCGCAGGGCATCCGCCCCGAATTAATCTTGCGTTTCCGCGTTCTTTTTGGCGATTTCCTCGGCCGAGCGCATCATCGCGCGCACACCACCGGCAAACCCCAGCATACTAAATATAATCAGGAAGATCGGCAGCGTTCCAAACGCTTGGTCCAAACCGTATCCCAACCCGAAACCCAGCAGCAAACCAACCACCAGCTCCGTAACCATCCGCCAACCCGCTTGCGCTTGGCTCAGGTGATGCTCTTCCGCGCGTTCAGGCTCATTTGCCTTCCGTTTCGCGTCTAGCTTCTCCTGAAGGGCATTCAGTCGATCTGGGTCAGGGCCGTCAGTCATATATCTGGCCTCCTTTTCCAGCCGCAAAACGCCGCTTTGAACAGTTGCGCGGAAAATAGCAGGGGTTGGATCAGAGTCAACGGGATTGAACGGAGTTAAGTTATTGTTTTATAACAGTTATTCAAACTGCGACACACTGGCACGAATAAAAACAACGGGATTTTGAACAAAACCACTTATTCAACGATTTGGTTGAATAACCAGATTAGGCCCCTAGCAGGCGCCAACAGTTTTGGCGGCAGATCAAATCACACCCTGTATAAATGACGCGTTCGCCAGACGCTTCATTTATGACGCGTCATATATGCAGTGTCTTGATTAATCAGTTCTTAACGCTTTTTGCAGCGATGCCGCCACCGCCCCGACCATCAAAATCGCCCCCGCTGCCAACAGGCCATAGCCAATATTCCCAAAAGCATCCCCAATGGCCCCTGCTGCAATCGGCCCAAAACACTGCCCCACCGCAAAGATCACCGTATAAATCCCCATCAACCGCCCCCAAGTATCAGGCGGATTGTTTTGGCGGATGAAACTCGTCACCGATGTCGGGGGCATAAACACCGACAGCCCGAACAAAACAGACGACACCAACAGCCCCAACAATGTTGGAAACAACACAGGCAAAACGCTCCCTACCGCCACACAGGCCAAAGTCACTGCCATGGGCAGCCCCGTGCGATACCGCCCGATCACCCCTCGCCAGACAAAACTCGAAACAATCGTGCCAAACCCGACAATCGCCCAGATAAGGCTCACAATCCAAGGGCTGGCCCCCAAGGTTTTCAAAAACGCGCTCAGGAAGGTCAGGTACACAATATACCCCACCGCAAAACTGAAATAAGCCACCATGGAAAACCCCATCGGGCCAAGCCGTTGCGGCGGCGCATCTTCCGCTTGGCGCACAGGCGTCTGCAATTGCCCCGCCGCCCACAGCCCAATGGGCAGCATCAAAACACTAACACCCCCTAGGGACAGCCAAGCATAGGGCCAAACCACCGCGCCATAGGCTGCAAACACATGGGGAAAGGCAAGTGCTGACAAGACCATGCCCAAACCGCCACCACCAAACGCCAAAGCAATCGCCATGGCATTCTTCTTCTGATCTGCACCATAAAGATTGCTCGCCAATGCCCCAACCGCGATAAACACAGGGGCCGCAAACGCCCCACTGCCAAACCGCCACGCCGACATCCACCAAAAGTCCCGCGTCAGCCCGCTGGCAATCAACGTCAGCGCCGTCAGCACAATCCCCCAAGCATAAAGCCGCTCTTGCGCAAATCGCGACACCAACCCAACTGTCGCCACCGCCCCCGCCAAATACCCAATGGCATTTACCGTGCTCAACCACCCTGCTTGCGAATAACTCCACCCCAAATCCGCCTGCATCGACGGCAGGATTAACCCATAGGCAAACCGCCCAAACCCACTGCTGATACAGGCCCCAAAGGCAAGACCAAGCAGGATCAGCAGCCGTTTGCGATCAGCGGCGCTAGCCATTCAAAAACCGCGTGCCTGCTGCGGGTGGCGGTGACACGCCACCTGCGAAACACTGGGCAATGTCCATCCACGCAGTTGCTTGCGGCCCTGTTGCCGCCAAATCTGTATCCGTCCAATGCCGCGTCTGCGTCACTGCCTGTGCAAACCCCAACGCCGACCCAACTACGCGATCATCGCTCTCATCCCCAAATGTCCAAACCGCCCCACTTGGCGCAGTCAATTCCACAAACGGCATCGGCCCGGGCGGTGTTTGGCCCCGCACTTGATACGCCCAGCCAAAGGTGTTCACCCCCAGCACAACGATGTTCTTTATCCGATCCGATTCCACACGCTCCACCCCCAGCAGATCAAACACCTCATGCCCATGGGCCCAAGTTTCCATCTGCCGCGCCGTGATACTGGACCGCGCCGACATGCTTGGCCCCGCCCACGCCAAGCGCGCTTTGGGATCCGCCTTCGCAAACCCATCCGCCACAGTTTCCGAAGTGGCCCGCCAAGCATCAAACAAAGCCCGCCCCTTCAACTCCCCGATCCAAGGCCGCTGCGCATCAATCATCGACCCGCCCGCCTGCATCACTTTGGTCATATCCGCAAAGAAGCTGTGAAACGCCGCGTCGCTCTCCAATGCCAACGCCGCCGCGTGGTTGAAAATGTGCAAATGCCCCAGCACATCATCAATCGTCCAGCGTTTGAATTGTGTCGGCTGAAAGAAATCCGCCTCCGCCAACGGCTCCAGCACCGCCGCCAAAACACGGCTTTCTTCGCGAAAATCGTCTGCTTGTTGCATCCAAGGACCTCCCAGTCGTTGCTCGAACCGTACCAGCTATTTACCTGCGTGCAATCCTGCGCTGCGGGTTCCCTGCACTACCACGCACATGGCGCCAACCTGTCCTAAGCAAGGGCCGCAATGGGAAACCGCGCCACAGCGTTTTCCTCAACACTGCCAACATAGACCCAGTCTCCGACCTGCCGCCCCCCAGTGACAAAATGGTATCCCGCACCCGCATAATCCACAGACCCAAGCAGCGTCCCGTCAAAATCATACCGCGCAAACATGAACCGATCCGCCGCCTTGGGCTTTAGGAAATTTGGCAGCATCACGATCAGTTTTCGCACAATGGCTGGCAGCGCAATGATATCCTGCA
>CAYWIR010000156.1:0-6215 GCA_964458375.1 uncultured Neptunicoccus sp. | reverse complement strand
GGGACGTGATCAAGGATTTTGTCAAACAACGCATCCAGATTTTCTCGCGGTCCATCAAGGCTTTCATCACACCAGCCCGACCGGCCAGAGGCATACATGGTTGGGAAATCAAGCTGATCATCGTCTGCGTCCAAGTTTGCAAACAGATCAAAAACCGCATCAACCGCCTGGTCAGGTTCGCCATCGGGTTTGTCGACTTTGTTCACAACAACGATCGGGCGCAGGCCCAGCGCGAGTGCTTTGGAAGTCACGAACTTGGTTTGTGGCATTGGGCCTTCGGCTGCATCCACCAACAGAACAACGCCGTCGACCATGGATAGGATACGCTCAACCTCGCCGCCGAAATCAGCGTGGCCTGGTGTGTCTACGATATTAATGCGCGTGTCATTCCATTCCACAGACGTTGCTTTGGCCAGAATGGTGATCCCACGTTCCCGCTCTAGATCGTTACTGTCCATGGCCCGTTCGGCCACGGCTTGGTTCGCACGGAACGCACCAGACTGTTTCAGCAGCTCATCCACCAATGTGGTTTTGCCGTGGTCAACGTGCGCGATAATCGCGATATTTCTCAGTTCCATCTGGATGCGCCTGTTCAAGAAAATAAGGTGTTTGGCGCGGCCTTACAGTATGAAGTGCGCCTTGGCTAGGGGAAAGGGGAGGGAAACGCCGAACAGCGGGAATTCCGCGCACCTGTGCCATTAATTGTGCCTATTTGTTTTGACCCATCTCAGCCATTAGGGCAGGGTTAACCCAAAGGAGCAGACAAATGCCAAAACTCGCCGAATACCGCAGTGTTGCCACCTTTGATCCAGCTACGTTTGAGCCGATGAATATGCTTGGGCTCGAAGGGCAGGACGTGCTTTGGAAAAACGTGTCCTTTGACGAAGAAACGGGGCACGGCAGTTATCTGATGATTATGGCTCCAAACACCAAATGTAACCCCCATCGCCACAATGGGGATGAGGAGTTTTTTATCGTTGAAGGCGACCTGCAGGATCACGATGGCCACCTTTACCAAGCAGGTGAATTTGTGTCCCTCGCCCCAGGGTCAGAACACTTTTCTGTCTCCCCTTCAGGGTGCAAACTGGTTGTTACACAACGGGGGCCTGAAACCAACTTTCGCCATGGCGAATGGGTCCCAGTGCCTTAACACTCTGTTGACAAACGGGCGATTGCCGAGTGTCGGGCGCTCAGATACGGTTTGCAAAAAAGAGGCACCATGACTGATACTTCCAAAGACAACACTACGCCAGAATCTGCGACCCTGAATTTTTCCGACAAAATGTCTTACACGGATTATCTCGGCCTCGATGCGATTTTAAATGCGCAGCATCCATTGTCCGATGCCCATGACGAAATGCTGTTTATCATCCAGCACCAAGCGTCTGAGGTTTGGTTGCGGCTTGCGATTTACGAACTGAACGCTGCGCGGGATCATATTGCGGGTGGTGACATTCGAATGGCGTTCAAAATGCTCACACGTGTTGCGCGGATTTTTGAACAACTGAATTCCGCATGGGACGTGTTGCGCACAATGACCCCGTCTGAATATACCCAATTCCGTGATGACTTGGGCGCGTCCTCTGGATTTCAATCGCATCAGTACCGCTTGGTTGAGTACATTCTCGGCAATCGCAATCACACCCTGTTGAAACCACATGCGCACCGCACCGATTTGCACAGTGCTTTGATCGAAGAACTCAATAAACCGAGCCTTTATGACACTGTGCTCCACGCACTTTCCAATCAGGGGCACGATGTACCAAACGAAATTCTAACACGCGATACATCACAGAAAATGCCACAGGCCGCAGCGGTCGAAGACATGTGGGCACGCATTTACAAAGACCCGAAAACCCATTGGGAAGCCTATGAATTGGCGGAAAAGCTCGTTGATCTAGAAGACTACTTCCGCAGATGGCGATTTAACCACGTCACAACGGTTGAACGTATTATCGGCAATAAACGAGGTACAGGAGGCACGGGTGGTGTTTCGTATTTGCACAAAATGCTTCAAATTGAACTGTTTCCAGAGCTTTGGACTGTACGTACAAAGCTGTAATTCAAATCTACACGAAGTATTTTGAAGTATTTCTAATCCGAAATGACCCAAATTTTGCCTCAATTTGTCACAAAATTACCCAAACTGTTGGATATGGTCCGCCTTAAGAATCCAATATGAACGAGCAATTGGACCGTTTTTGAGAGGCAAAGTTATGATTGAATCGACGACAGAGTGCGCTTTGAAGGATAGAATTTCACTGTTCCAGCGCATGAAAACTTGGTGTGTTGACGCAGATGGTGCCGTCACGGTGGATTGGGTTGTTTTGACAGCAACCTTGGCAGTGATTGGTGGAATCGTAGTGTCCATGACCGTTGATGGAACAACCGATGTGGGTAACCAGATCGGAACAGTATTGACGAACAAACCCGTCAACTGATCCCCCAGATTTTGAGTTTTAGGGCGTGCGGTTTTAGCGCGCCTTTTCGTATGGCTGTATGAAATAATTAACTGTTCAGTCTGAACTTGTGGCTAACGAGACGACCTGATTGGTTTACGGAGGTCGGTTGCGGTAAATTTATCATAGACATTCCGCACCTTGCACGGTCAAAGTTTGCACATCAAATGCAATGAAAGCCGCTCGCTATGACATTTACCGCAAACTGGTCCTTCCCAACGTCAATCCGCTTTGGCGCTGGGCGTATTTCCGAACTAGGAGAGGCCTGTCGCATAACAGGCATGGCACGCCCATTGCTGGTCACAGACCGCGGTTTGGCGGCGTTGCCAGTAACACAAACCGCGTTGGATGCGCTGGAAACGGCGGGGTTCGAGCCTGCGGTTTTTGCCGAAGTAGACCCAAACCCGAATGAACAAAACCTGATCGCGGGTCTTGCGGCCTATGCCGCTGGAAACCACGACGGCATCATCGCCTTTGGTGGTGGTTCGGGCATTGATCTGGCAAAAATGATCGCTTTCATGTGCGGTCAAACCCGCCCCGTTTGGGATTTTGAAGACATTGGGGATTGGTGGACCCGCGCTGATGCTGACAAAATCGCTCCAATTATCGCCGTTCCAACAACCGCAGGCACAGGATCTGAAGTGGGCCGCGCGTCTGTGCTCACCAACTCTGAAACGCATCAGAAAAAGATTATATTCCATCCCAAGGTCATGCCCAGCATTGTCATTTCGGACCCGGAACTGACCTTGGGTATGCCACCGATGATCACCGCTGGCACGGGCATGGATGCTTTCGCCCACTGCCTAGAGGCCTATTGCTCCCCGCATTTTCATCCAATGGCTCAAGGTATCGCGCTTGAAGGCATGAAACTGGTCAAAGACAACCTGATTACAGCCTACACAGATGGAACAAACATTGAAGCCCGTGCCCAGATGCTTGTGGCAGCAACTATGGGCGCAACCGCCTTTATGAAGGGTCTTGGCGCGATCCATGCGCTGTCCCACCCCATTGGGGCGCATCACAACACGCATCACGGAACCACGAACGCCGTGGTTATGCAGCCTGTACTGCGGTTTAATGAGGCCGCGATTTCTGAACGTCTCGCGGATGCGGCTGCGTATCTGGGCCTGTCTGGTGGATATGCTGGGTTTTACGAGTATGTTGGCGAGTTGAACGCGGCGCTGAACATTCCAGCGACCCTCACAGACCTCGGGGTATCTGATCCAGACATGGATGCGCTTGTGGCAGGGGCTTTGATCGACCCTTCTGTGGGTGGCAACCCAACCGAAATGACGCAAACCAATACACGACAATTGCTCGAGGCCTGTTTCTGACCTATGTCTTAAGCGAACACCAACACACTCCAATTTTGAAAAGGCATCGCCATGCTTGATCACACGACCGACCCCGTTGAACAGCTGAACCAAAATGTCAGCCAACCGTTTGAACAAGCCCGTGCTATGCCCCCTTCGGTTTACACCTCTGAAGAGTTTCTGAACCGCGAGCTGTCAGACATCTTTTCCAAAGACTGGTTTTGTGTTGGTCGTGCCGATGCGCTGCCAAATACTGGTGACTATGTAACGCAAGACCTAGCAGGCCAGCCCATCATGGTGATCCGCGACAAGGACGGCACGTTGCGGGCGCAATCCAACGTTTGCATGCACCGCATGTCCACGCTGCTGCATGGTCGTGGGAACGCCCGCTCAATCGTGTGCCCTTATCATGCGTGGACCTACAACCTTGATGGCTCGTTGCGTGGCGCCCCCGCCATGACCCTGAACGAAGGCTTCTGCAAAGAGCACTACACACTGCCCCAAGTGCGTTGCCAAGAATGGCTCGGGTGGGTGTTCGTCACTTTGAACCCCAAAGCGCCCGATGTGGCCGAGCAATTGGCACAAGTCGAAGACATGGTTGGCGACTACGACATGGCCAACTACCAAGAAACCTTCTTTGAAACCCATGTTTGGGACACAAACTGGAAGGTTTTGGCCGAAAACTTTATGGAAAGTTATCACCTCCCTGTGTGTCACGCGGGAACGGTCGGCGCGCTGTCCAAACTAGAAGATATGATCTGTCCGCCGGGACTGCCTGCCTTCAACTACCACACAATCCTAAAAGATGATCAGCTCAAAATCGCGCTGGCTCACCCTGACAATGACCGCATGGAAGGGGAGCGTCGCCGAACGACATATCTGCTCGCGCTTTATCCCAGCCTGCTAATTACGCTCACACCTGGATACTTTTGGTATTTAACGCTGCACCCCGAAGGCGTTGGCAAAGTACGCATCAATTTTGGGGGCGGTATGTCCAAAGAATGGATGCAGGACGACGAAGCATTGAAAAACCTGTCCGATCTGAAGTCTCTGCTCGATGATGTGAACGCAGAAGATCGTGGCTGTACCGAAAAGGTGTACAACGGCATCTGTTCCCAAATGGCGGAGCCTGGGCACCTGTCTCATCTAGAGCGTCCAAACTACGACTTTGCGACTTATATCAATGCCCGTATGCAGGCGGCGCAAAAGTGACCGAACCCACATCGCAAGATCCAGCCCTGCGCGAGGCGTTTCTGGGCGGCATGTCTTATGCTGCTAGCACCGTAAATGTTGTCACAACAGATGGTAAAGCAGGGCGTGCAGGTGTCACGGTATCCGCCATGACGTCCGTTTCCGCAGATACGCCGAAGCCTACACTGCTGGTTTGCGTCCACCACGAAGCATCTGCTGCACCGTACATTCTGGAAAACGGGAATTTTTGCGTGAATCTACTGCGCGACGATCAGTCGTTCATTTCAGACACATTCGCGGGGCGGTTCAGCAGCGAAATAAATAACAAATTTGACTGCGCCGATTGGCATCCGATGCAAACAAGCGCGCCACGGGTCGTGGACCCCCTTGTGGCGTTTGATTGCAAGGTCATCTCATCCGAACGCATCGGCACGCACCATGTTTTCGTGGGCGAGGTGCAGGACATATTCTCTGCCAAACGCGGCTCCCCGCTGATCTACGCCAACCGCGCCTATGGGCGGACAATGCGGATTGACCCCGCAACCTCCCTTGCCACTCGCCCGTCTGAAACCGCCTTGCGTATTGGCTGTTTTCACACATTTGGCCCCTTCATGATGCCAGAAATCATCGCGCGTTTTGCACAAGATGACAGCACCGATCTACGTTTGATGGAAGGCGATCATCGCCGCCTGATCGAAGGTCTGCGAACAGGTGAACTGGATATTGCACTGATCACAGATATCGATTTACCCGAAGATATTGACGTCACGCCTTTGTCTGCACTGCCCCCGTATATTCTTTTGGCCGAAGATCACCCCTTGGCCGCAGAACCAAACCTGACGCTAGAAACACTCGAAAACCATCCGATGATCCTGTTGGATATCCCACCGTCTGGCGAATATTTTTTGCAACTCTTCGCTGCGCAAAACCTCACACCCAAAGTAAAATACCGCTGCCCATCCTATGAAATGGTGCGCGGACTTGTGGGGCAGGGCCTTGGCTACTCCATTCTCTCCAGCAAACCGTCATCGAACCTCAGCTACAACGGCGAGGCATTGATTACGCGGCCCCTACCAGCCGACACGCGCACCCCCCATACGGTGATTGCGACCAAGAAAGGAGGCGCTGTTCCCAAATCGGCTGCTCCGTTCATTTCAGTTTGTAAAACCCTGTTTTCTCGGTGATCCGATCACGCAAAACCATCTTGCGATGCTCAAAATCACGCCGTTTGTGGGCCTGTAACGCTTGGCAA
>CAYWIR010000155.1:0-6241 GCA_964458375.1 uncultured Neptunicoccus sp. | reverse complement strand
GCGCGATCTTTTTCACTCTTTGCTTCATATTCAAACCCAACGATATCCGCACCTGGGGCCATAAACTCCATCGCAACCGTCTTGCCATCAAACGCTATGTTCAGCGCACCCACACCATGTTCGTGGGCATCCAGCTGGCGGGTTTCTTCGGCAAACGCCACGCTCGACGACAGAACCAAAAGAAGGGGAATTGAATATTTCATTGTGTTTTCCTGACTAGGTTAAAAGGGGATGCCATTACGCCGCGCATCGCGCGCACAGACCATGGACTTCGACGACATGACGTTTTGCTTGAAACCCTGTTGTCGTCATCAAAGGGGCCAGTTTGGACAGAACTTTATCGCCATCGTGCTCATCAACAGTCCCGCAATCACCGCAAATCGACAGGACCGAAACTGTATCACCATGATCGCATTTACACGGCACAAAGGCTTTGGCGGATTCCAACCGATGCACCCGCCCCTGATCTGTTAGGGCGTTCAACGTGCGATACACCGTTGGCGGCGCAATGTCAGGTTCACTTGCCTGCAAAGCCGCCAAAACCTGATACGCAGACATAGGCTTATCATTGCCCCGCAACAGGGACAGAACCTCGCTCTGCCGATCTTCTGATTTCTTTCGCATGGGGTTTCCAAAAGCCGCATCGGTATGTGTTATTTTACATTATAACAAACAGGGGCGAGTTCAATGGCGAACGAAACACTCCTATTTGGCAGCTTCCAAAAACGGCGCAAGGCTGTCCTCAAACGTTAACAGAAAATCCTGCGTCAGTTTTGACGGCTCTGCGGATTTCGGCACAACCAAAGACACGCGATGAAAAATCTCAGGCGTAAAAGCCCGAATAATAATCCCCTTATCGCGAAACTGCTCTGCATCCAGCGCACTGATCACCGCCGCACCCTGCCCTTCTTGGATCACTTTGCAGGCCGTTGAAAACTGCCGCACCTCGATCCAAGTCTTCAAAGATGCCCCATGATTGGCGAACGCACGGGACAAATGGGAAAAGAACCGACTGTCCCGCCGCGTGTGGATCATCTTTTCATCCACCAAATCCTCAGGCGAAATCTGGGCCTTCACGCCCAGTGGATGCCCCTCTGGCAAAACACAGACCGAACGCACGAACAAATCCGTGGCCCGCAGCGCTGGATGCTGTGTGAACCCATCCGTAATGCCACAATCATATTGCTGCCCGATAACCCATTCCTGAATGCGTTCTGGTCGATCTGGCTCCAATGTCACCGTCACGCCAGGCCGCTGCGCCAAAAACTGCGACAACACACTTGGCAAATGGCTGGTCGCAAATCCGGGCAAACAGGCGATCCGCAAATGCCCCGCGGTCTGGTTCGACAGGTTCTGTTGCAAGTCCCCTAAATGGTCCAATCCTTCAAGGATACGTTGCACTTCAGGCAGCATATGCTTCGATTCGCTGGTCAGCACCAATCGCCCCCCTTCACGCTTAAACAGATCAAATTCGACGCTTTTGGCAAAGTCGGACAACAACCGACTTGCGGCAGGCTGTGATATCTTTAGGGCTTTGGCGACCCGCGTAATGGACCCAGTTTGCGCGAGCGCGTTAAAGGCTTCCAATTGTCTTAGCTGAAATTTCAACGACTTACCCTTTATGACGCGGCGTTCTTTTTGGGCCTTTTCCCGCCCAAAATGATATAACAAAATGTTAATTTTTGGTACATAAAAATTGCTTTGAATTATCAAATTGTTATGCAACTTTCTTCGGACTGTTACATACAGCGTCTCTAACGGCGCTGCCTATGAATTTTCTGGAGGGCTCTATATATGAAACACTCAATCTTAAGTTCGGCGCTAACTGTTGGCGCTTTATCCTTGTCCACGGCGGCCTACGCCGAGGTCGAAGTCCAATGGTGGCACGCTATGGGCGGCGCCAATGGGGAACGCGTTGACAAAATCGCTGCTGATTTCAACGCAACACAATCAGACTACAAAGTTGTTCCTGTCTATAAGGGCAACTACACCGAAACCATGACAGCCGCGATTGCGGGCTTCCGTGCCAAACAGCACCCCCATATCGTTCAGGTGTTCGAAGTGGGCACCGCCACTATGATGGCTGCCAAAGGTGCGGTTTACCCCATGGAACAGTTGATGAAAGACGCAGGCGAAGCCTTTGATAAGTCTGACTATCTTCCTGCTGTGATCTCATACTACCAAACCCCAGAAGGTGAGCTTCTGTCCATGCCGTTCAACAGTTCCACTCCGGTTCTGTGGTACAATGCCGACGCCTTAACAGCGGCTGGTGTTGATGTGCCAAAAACATGGGACGACGTGAAATCCGCAGCCAAAGCCCTTGTTGGCAATGGCATGAAATGCGGCGTTTCCTTTGGCTGGCAATCTTGGGTCATGCTCGAAAACTTCTCGGCGTGGCACAACATCCCAATGGGCACAAAAGAAAACGGCTTTGCGGGTTTTGACACAGAGTTTACCTTCAACAACGATCAAGTCTCCGCCCGTTTGGATGACATCGCCGCCATGTCAGCGGATGGGTCTTTTGTCTACGCGGGTCGCCGTGGTGACAGCTTGCCAATGTTCACAAACGGTGAATGTGGCATGTGGATGAACTCCTCCGCCTATTACGGCTCTATGGTGTCTCAGGCAAAGTTTGACTTCAAACAAACTATGCTGCCACTCGACACTGCCGTGGCAGACGCCCCACAAAACTCCATCATCGGTGGGGCTACACTTTGGGCGCTCGCTGGACATGAAGATGAAGAATACAAAGGCGTGGCAAAGTTCATGACTTACCTGTCTTCTCCTGACGTCCAAGCATGGTGGCACCAAGAAACAGGCTATGTTCCGATCACAACTGCGGCCTATGAACTGTCCAAAGAGCAAGGGTTCTACGATTCTAACCCTGGCACAGACACAGCCATCCAACAGCTGAGCCTGAACACACCAACAGCGAACTCTCGCGGTGTGCGGTTTGGCAACTTCGTGCAAGTGCGCGACGTGATCAACGAAGAAATGGAAGCGATCTGGGGCGGCTCTAAATCCGCTCAGGAAGCTCTGGATTCAGCAGCATCACGCGGCAACGACCTGCTGCGCAAGTTTGAACGCTCTGTAAAGTAATCCACTCCAAAATAAGTGTTGTCCCAGATCACATCTGGGGCAACACTGCTTTGACCGCTGCCTCATTTGTTCGGACCACCACATGCTTAAGCGTGTTCACTTTAACAAAATTCTGCTGCCATTCCTGTTGGTTGCCCCTCAGATCGCGGTAACGCTGGTCTTCTTCATGTGGCCCGCAGGACAGGCGCTCTACCAAAGTTTCTTGATCGAAGACGCCTTTGGCCTGTCGAGCGAATTTGTTTGGTTCGAAAACTTCGAAATTCTGTTTGACGATGAAATCTACCTACAAACCTTTTGGCGCACCGCTGTCTTTTCCACCCTTGTCGCAGCACTCGCCATGTCCATCGCGCTTGTGCTTGCAGGGTTTGCCGAACGGGTGATCAAAGGCGCTGGCGCCTACCGCACCTTACTGATCTGGCCCTATGCCGTGGCCCCTGTTCTTGCGGGCGCACTATGGGTGTTCATGTTCAACCCCACGCTTGGCATCTTTCCCTTCTTGTTGGAAAAAATAAACATCGACTGGAACCATTACCTGAACGGCGGACAAGCCATGGGGCTGGTGGTCGCCGCTGCCGCATGGAAGCAAATCGCATACAACTTCTTGTTCTACCTCGCCGCCATGCAATCCATCCCCAAATCTGTGGTCGAAGCCGCAGCCATTGACGGCGCGGGTCCGATGCGGCGCTTTTGGACAATCACCTTCCCGCTGGTCTCTCCCACCACGTTCTTCCTGTTGGTGATCAACATAGTCTACGCGTTCTTTGACACCTTCGGCATCATCCACGCCGTTACCCAAGGCGGCCCCGCCAACGCCACCACGATCCTTGTCTACAAGGTCTATAACGACGGCTTTGTCGGCCTTGATCTGGGCGGATCAGCAGCGCAATCCGTGATCCTGATGTTCATCGTTATCATTATGACCGTGGTACAATTCCGCTACGTTGAAAAGAAGGTGGAATACTGATGGTTGAACATCGCCCCATCCTGACCGTGATCACCCATATCGTGCTGATCCTTGGCGTGATTATGATCGCCCTCCCCATCTGGATCACCTTCGTTGCCGCCAGCCACGATGAAATCCGCATGACCCAAGCCCCCATCCCCATGATGCCGGGCGGCCATTTCTGGGAAAACTTCAACCGCACTCTGTTTGGCAGCGGGTTGTCGGGCAATGAAATCACACCCGTTTGGCGCATGCTGCTGAACTCTCTTGTGATGGCCCTATCCATCGCAGCGGGCAAAATCGTGATATCGCTCCTGTCTGCCTTTGCCATCGTCTACTTCAAATTCCCCTTCCGCATGGGGTTCTTCTGGATGATCTTTCTCACGCTCATGCTGCCCGTAGAAGTCCGCATTCTGCCCACATTCGAAGTGGTCGCAAACCTCGGCCTCCTCAACAGCTATTGGGGCCTGTCCGTGCCTCTCATCGCCTCAGCCACCGCAACCTTCATGTTTCGTCAGGTCTTTCTCACCATCCCCGATGAAATGCTTGAAAGCGCACGTATCGACGGCGCAGGCCCTTTGCGGTTCTTCTGGGATATCCTCATCCCTCTCTCGCGCACCAACATCGCAGCATTGTTTGTTATCCTGTTTATCTACGGCTGGAACCAATACCTCTGGCCCTTGCTCATCACCACGGACAGCGACATGACAACCATCGTTGTCAGCATCAAACAAATGCTCGAAGCAGCCGAACAATCGCCCCAATGGAACATCATTATGATGACGGCCATGCTGGCGATGATCCCCCCCATTTTTGTCGTCATAGCCATGCAAAAACTCTTTGTGCAGGGCCTGACGGAAACCGACAAATAGGCACGACCCATGGCGACCATCAAACTCGATCAGCTCACCAAATCCTACGGCCCAACCGAGGTGCTCCACGGCATTAACGGGGACATTGATAACGGGGAATTCATCGTTATTGTCGGCCCCTCTGGCTGTGGCAAATCCACTTTGCTGCGCATGGTTGCTGGCCTTGAAACCGTCACCACGGGCGAGGTCTCGATCGGGGGCAAAGTCATCAACGATCTGGAACCTGCGGACCGCGATATCGCTATGGTGTTCCAAAACTACGCGCTCTATCCGCACATGTCGGTGGAACAGAACATGGCCTACGGGCTCAAAATCCGCAAACTGTCCAAGGCTGAAATCAAACGCCGCGTCGAAGAAGCCGCTGACATTCTTGAAATCCGCGACTACCTGAAACGCAAACCCCGACAGCTCTCGGGCGGTCAGCGCCAGCGTGTTGCCATGGGCCGCGCCATTGTGCGCGATCCGCAGGTGTTTCTCTTTGACGAACCTCTGTCCAACCTTGACGCAAAGCTACGCGTTCAGATGCGGCTCGAAATCCGTAAACTGCAACGGCGCTTGGGCGTCACCTCCATCTACGTGACCCACGATCAGGTAGAGGCCATGACCCTCGGCGATCGCCTGATGGTTTTAAACGGCGGCTATGTGGAACAATTTGGCACCCCGATTGAAGTCTACGAAAAACCTGCCTCTGTGTTCGTCGCAGGTTTTATCGGCAGCCCCTCCATGAACTTCGTGTCGGCCAGTGCCGACGCTGGAACCCTAACCCTGCCAAACGGCTCAACCCTGCCCTCTGCAACCACGGCCTCTGGTGCCGTGACACTCGGCATTCGCCCTGAACATTTGGTTCTGACCAAAGGCGGCGTTCTCAAGATCGAAGTGGACCTACCCGAGCAATTGGGCGCAACAACGCTCATTCATGGGCATATCGCGGGCACAGACACACCCTTCACTGCCACGCTCAACGGCATTCAAACCGCCACCAGCGGCGATGTATTGGAATTTGACGCGCCCTCAGAACACCTCCACATCTTTGATGCGCAAACAGGAAAGCGGATCCCATAGCGCAGTCACACCAGCCCTTGGACCAATTGCGCAGAGCATCAGGCATCGTGCGTCTGCACGGCCATCGCGGTGCGCGGGGTCTTTGGCCCGAAAACACCATGATCGGCATCCAGAGCACTCTTGATCTCGGTGTCGAGGTCATCGAATTGGATGTTCTGCTGACCAAAGACAACGTGCCCGTTGTCACCCACAATCCCACACTGATGCCCGCCACAACACGGGACGAACACGGGGCTTGGATCAACAGCGACAGCCTCAAAATCTC
>CAYWIR010000154.1:0-6244 GCA_964458375.1 uncultured Neptunicoccus sp. | reverse complement strand
ACATCCGTGAAAACCTGCGTTTGACGGGGACACATGTGGGCTGTGACACATCCCAGTGTGGGGCCTGCGTAGTGCACGTAAACGGATCCGCTGTTAAAGCCTGCACCATGCTCGCGGCATCCGCCGAAGGGGCCGAGGTCACAACAATCGAAGGCGTTGCCGCCAGCAAAGATGAACTCCATCCCATGCAAGCCGCGTTCAAAGAAAACCACGGCCTTCAGTGCGGCTTCTGCACCCCTGGCATGATTATGACAGCCACCGACATGGTGGAACGCTACAAAGCATCGGGCAAAACCCTTGATGAACAAGCGATCCGCGAAGAGCTGGAAGGCAACATCTGCCGCTGCACGGGCTATCATAACATCGTCAAATCGATCGCTGATGGCGCATCGAAAATGAACGCGTAAGGGAGACAAATCATGACCGAAGGAATTGGCGCCCGCGTCCTGCGCAAAGAGGACAAGCGTTTCGTAACAGGCAAGGGCCGTTACACAGACGATATCGTTGAACCAAACCAAGCCTACGCGGCTTTCGTGCGGTCCCCGCACGCCCACGCCGAAGTCAAAGGCATCGACAAATCCGCAGCCCTCGCCATGGAAGGCGTTGTGGACGTTCTGGATGGCAACCAGCTGACGGGCGATGAAATTGGCAACATCATTTGTGGCTGGGGTATTACGTCTAAGGACGGCACACCGATGAACATGGGCGCATGGTCCGCGCTGGCAACCACCAAAGTCCGCTATGTGGGCGATGCTGTGGCTGTTGTGATCGCAGACACCAAAGCACAGGCGCAAGCTGCCGCCGAAGCGGTGGATGTGGACTATAACGTCCTGCCTGCCGTATCGAACGCGCTGGCTGCCATGGCCGATGGTGCACCGCAAATCCACGAAAACGCACCGGGCAACCTGATTTTTGATTGGGAAATCGGTCTCAAAGACGAAACCGACGCAGCCCTTGCAGGGGCGGCCCACACCACAACGATGGACATCACCAACAATCGTCTGTCGCCAAACCCGATGGAGCCTCGCTCTGCCGTTGCGACCTATAACGAGGCTGAGGATCACTACACCCTTTACACCACCTCGCAAAACCCGCATGTGGCCCGCCTTGTTCTGTCCGCGTTTTACAACGTGGCCCCAGAACACAAACTCCGGGTGATTGCCCCTGATGTGGGTGGCGGCTTTGGTGCCAAAATCTACATCTATCCCGAAGAAATCACCTGCCTATGGGCGTCTATGAAAACAGAACGCTCTGTGAAATGGACTTCAACACGTTCCGAGGCGTTCCTGACGGATGCCCATGGCCGCGATCACGTGTCCACGGCAACCATGGGCTTTGATGCGGACAACAACATTGTTGGCTTCAAGGTCAACACCAAGGCAAACCTTGGCGGGTATATGTCGTTGTTTTCGTCCTCTGTGCCAACGTATCTTTATGCCACGTTGCTGTCGGGGCAGTACAATATCGCCAACGTCTATTGCGATGTGCAAACCTACTATTCCAACACTGTGCCCGTAGATGCCTATCGCGGGGCAGGGCGGCCCGAAGCGGCCTACCTTGTGGAACGCATGATGGAAACCGCTGCCCGTGAATTGGGCGTCGATCCAAGTGAATTGCGTCGTCAGAACTTTGTCAAAGAATTCCCACACCAAACGCCTGTTATTATGGCCTATGACAGTGGTGATTTCGCAGGCAACCTCGATCAGGCCAAAGCCGCCGCTGATGTGGCAGGGTTTGAAGACCGCAAAGCCGAAGCGGCCCGTCGCGGTAAGCTGCGCGGACTGGGCTATTCCAACTATATTGAGGCTTGTGGCATTGCGCCTTCCGCCGCAGTTGGTTCGCTCGGTGCTGGTGTTGGTCTTTGGGAAAGTGCCGAAGTGCGCGTAAACCCCGTTGGCACCATCGAGATTTTGACAGGCTCTCACAGCCATGGTCAGGGTCACGAAACAACCTTCGCCCAACTTGTGTCCGAGCGCTTTGATCTGCCAACGGACAATGTGCAAATCGTCCACGGTGACACGGACAAAGTGCAATTTGGCATGGGTACCTACGGCTCGCGCTCTGGTGCGGTTGGTATGTCCGCCATTTCCAAGGCGCTTGATAAGGTAGAAGCCAAGGTCAAAAAGATCGCAGCGCATGTGCTGGAAGCCTCTGAAGATGACATTGTCATCGAAGGCGGCGAAGTGAAGGTCGCAGGCACGGACAAAGCCATGGGCTGGCACGAAGTGGGCCTGTCGGCCTACACCGCGCACAACCTGCCCGAAGGCATGGAGCCAGGTCTTAAGGAAGGGGCATTTTATGACCCAACCAACTTTACCTTCCCCGCAGGCTGTTACATCTGCGAAGTTGAAGTGGACCCAGCCACCGGCGTCACCGAGATCGTGCAATTCACGGCATCCGATGACTTTGGCACCATCATCAACCCGATGATTGTGGAAGGTCAGGTTCACGGCGGCATTGCCCAAGGTATTGGTCAGGCGCTCCTTGAACACGCGGTTTATGATGATGATGGGCAACTTTTGTCAGGATCGTACATGGATTACACCATGCCACGGGCCGACGATGTGCCATCTTACAGCGTGCATCACCACAGCACCGAATGCCCAGGCAACCCGCTTGGCATGAAGGGCTGCGGCGAAGCAGGGGCCATCGGTTCCCCGCCCGCTGTGATCAACGCCATCACCAATGCCATTGGCAACAACAACCTCGCAATGCCGGCAACCCCATCCGCCGTATGGGCCGCATTGCAAGAGGTCTCTGCCGCGCAAGCCGCAGAATAAGGAGAAGCAAACCATGTATGATACAAATTATCACCGTGCCGACACTGTCCAAAACGCCACTGCCACATTAGGCGGCGCAGAGGACGGCAAATACCTCGCTGGCGGTCAGACTTTGATCCCAACCATGAAACAGCGCCTTGCGGCCCCATCTGATCTGGTGGACGTGTCTGGCGTTGAAGAAATGCGCGGCATTTCCGTTGATGGGGACACCGTCACAATCGGCGCGTCTTGCACCCACGCCGAAGTGGCAACCTCAGCGGATGTGGCAGGCGCAATTCCAGCCCTTGCCGCGCTTGCGGGCAACATCGGCGATCCAGCGGTCCGCGCACGCGGCACCATTGGTGGCTCTGTTGCCAACAACGATCCTGCGGCCGACTATCCTGCCGCGTGTCTCGGCCTTGGCGCAACAATCGTGACCGACAAACGCGAAATCAGCGCGGATGACTTCTTCGTAGGCATGTTCGAAACAGCCCTTGATGACGCAGAAATCATCACAGCGGTTAAATTCCCCAAAGCAGCAAAAGCGGCCTATGCGAAATTCCCGAACCCAGCGTCCCGTTACGCCATGGTCGGTGTAATGGCTGCACAAGCTGCCGATGGTGTGCGTGTGGCAGTGACAGGTGCTGGCAGTGACGGTGTTTTCCGCCACGCAGACATGGAAGCCGCGCTTGGCTCTGATTGGTCCGCAGCTGCGGCTGAAGGTGTCTCTACGGATGCGGGCAACATGATGGCCGACATTCACGGGTCCTCTGAATATCGCGCCCATCTCGTTGGTGTCATGGCAGGCCGCGCCGTTGACAACAGCTAAGATTTGCTAACAAAAAGAAATGGCCCTTGCCCTTCAAAGGCAGGGGCCATTTTTTATGAGGATTGCTGATGGACATCGTCCATATGAAAACCCTGATTGCCGTTATCGAAGAAAGCGGCTTTACCGCCGCCGCCGCGCGGCTCGGGATTGCCAAATCTGTGTGTTCCCGCCGGATCACGGATCTTGAAACGGACCTCGGTGTGCAGCTGGTAAACCGCACCACACGGTCGGTTGTGCCAACGGACCTTGGCCATGAATACTACGAAAGCTGCCTTGATATCCTCGCCCGAATTGATGCCGCAACAGGGGCCGTAAAAGGCGCGAATTCTTCGGTGGCAGGTCGCCTGCGCTTGTCGCTACCCATTGGTTACACCGAAGCCGTGCTTGGCGAGAAACTTGACCTCTTTAGCCAAGAAAACCCTGACGTCGAACTTGTGCTTCATCTAACTGACAAGCGTGTTGATCTGATCTCTGACGGCTTCGACGCCACCATTCGGATTGGTCAACTCGATGACAGCGCACTCTACGCGCGCAAAATTGGCACCGCACAAATACACATGTGCGCCGCGCCCAGCTATTTGGAAAAATACGGTACTCCCAAAGACTTTGATGATCTCAGCAACCACACTTGCATCCGCTACAACAATCTCTCCTCTGGGGTGGAATGGCAGGCTTGGAAAGACGGCCAAGAAGTGCGCAAACGCATTGTCGGGCGGATGTCGTCAAACTCTGGTGCTTTCAATTTGAGCATGGCGATTAAGGGCCGCGGTATTGTGATGCAGCCCGATTTCATCATAGGCGACACCATGGAAACAGGCGCTTTGGTCCCAATTTTAACCGATTATACGTTGCCTGTGGTTGATATAAATATTCTCTACCCCCAAAAGCGCAACATGCCTGCGTCGCTGCGGGCCTTAATCACACATCTGCAACCACACAAATAATCCAATGCGAGATACTGGATCGGCAAGACCGTATTTGTGAAAACAAACGGCGCCGTACCTTCACATGAAAACGCCTGCCCAACGGTGTCGAAGGGCAGGCGCAAAATCTGTTGTGTCAGGTGGCGAAGCTTAGGTGCCCCGCATGATCGCAGCAACCCCTGTGCGCGCAATCTCTACCATGCCAAGTGGGCGCATCATTTCGGCAAATGCGTCAATCTTTTCGGGCGCACCCGTGATCTCAAACACAAAGCTCTCTAGCGTGCTGTCCACAACGCGGGCGCGAAACACCTCTGCTGTGCGCAAAGCCTCGACCCGCATATCACCTTTACCAGCCACTTTGATCAGCGCCAATTCGCGCTCCACACTTGGGCCTTCAACCGTCAGATCATGCACATCATGCACAGGCACCAAACGGCCAAGCTGTGCTTTGATCTGTTCGATCACGGCAGGCGTACCCGTTGTGACAACCGTAATGCGCGACCGATGCCCCTCGTGGTCAATCTCAGCGACAGTCAGGCTTTCGATGTTGTACCCACGGCCTGAAAACAACCCGATGACACGGGCCAGTACACCCGCTTCGTTGTCCACGATCACCGCTAGGGTGTGTGTTTCAATCTCATCGCCGTAAACGCTCTGTAGGTTATACGCACTGCGCCGCGATGTGCCTTTTTTAACTTTCATGGTCTTTATCCTATTTTGATGTGAATTGGGGGCAGGGGATGGGTTAAACCATCACCGCGCCACCCGCTTCAATCGCGCCTTCAGTAGAGGCATCGCCAAGCAGCATTTCATTGTGGGCCTTGCCCGATGGGATCATCGGGAAGCAGTTTTCGTGCTTTTCCACCAAGCAATCAAACACAACAGGGCCGTCGTAATTGATCATTTCCATAATCGCATCATCCAGATCAGCTGGGTCAGACACTTGAATGCCTTTCGCACCGAACGCTTCGGCCAATTTCACGAAATCAGGCAGGGCTTCGGACCAGCTTGATGAATACCGCTCACCATGCAGCAATTCCTGCCACTGGCGAACCATGCCCAAGCGTTCGTTGTTCAGGATGAACTGCTTCACAGGCAGACGATACTGAATGGCGGTGCCCAACTCTTGCATGTTCATCAACCAACTGGCTTCACCCGCCACGTTGATAACAAGACTCTCAGGATGGGCCATCTGCACACCAATCGACGCTGGGAAGCCATAGCCCATTGTGCCAAGCCCACCCGATGTCATCCAGCGGTTTGGATCGTTAAACCCAAGGAACTGCGCCGCCCACATTTGGTGCTGGCCCACTTCGGTTGTTACATAACGGTCGTGGTCTTTGGTCAGGGCTTCCAAACGCTCAAGCGCATATTGCGGTTTGATGATCGGACCCTTTTGTTCGTACTTCAAACAGTCCATGGCGCGCCAATCGTTCAATTGACCCCACCACTTTTGCACCGCATCCGCATTTGTTTTGCGCCCACGGGATTTCCAAACCTTTAACAGGTCTTCGAGCACATGACCGCAATCGCCAATAATTGGCACATCCACACGGATCACCTTGTTGATCGAGGATGGATCAATATCGATATGAACCTTCTTCGAATTAGGACTAAAGGCATCCACCAACCCCGTGATACGGTCGTCAAACCGCGCACCGATATTGATCATCAGATCACAGCCGTGCATGGCCATGTTGGCCTCATAGGTGCCGTGCATCCCCAACATGCCC
>CAYWIR010000153.1:0-6253 GCA_964458375.1 uncultured Neptunicoccus sp. | reverse complement strand
CACCCGCGTCCCCTTCAATCCACATATCCCCCATGGTGCGGCGCGGATTGTCCGTAACGTGATCGCCCAACCGATTGCCATCAAACACCGACCGCACACCGCCCTGATGCGTCAGCATCAAAACACCCGCATCTTCCCCCGCAATCACGGGGTTAAGCCGTGTGATATCCGCGTAAACCGTTTCAATCGCCCCAAACAGCCAACGAAACAGGTCGACAAAATGCACCCCAGTTTCATGGATCAACAGGCGCGGCATGGTCTGAAACGCAGGTTGGCGATCCAAATACGCAGCCTCCCCGCGCCCATCACCCGGTCGTAAATTGAATTGCGCGGAATAGACTTGGCCCATCCGTCCTTCATCCAGAAACGCTTTGATCGTGCGGTGCCAAGGTTGAAAACGGAAATTCTCGTGGATCACAATCCGCGCACCAACTCCTTCGGCCAATGCAATCGCTGCCTTGGCTTCATCAAGCGAGGTGCAAAACGGTTTCTGGCACACCAACACACGCCCCTGTGCGGCGCTGGCTTTGATCAACTCAAAATGCGCCTGTGGCGGAGCGACAATATCCACAACATCAGGGCGTCGCGCCAATACTTCCGCCAGATCGGCACCAGTCTCTATTCCAAACTCAGACGCCGCCCAGCGCCGCCGTTCACTGTCTGGATCAACACCGCCAACCAGCTCAACACCCTCAAGTCCGCGCCACGCAGCAAGGTGAAATCTGCTGAAATACCCCAGCCCAACAACCGCAACTTTCATCCGTTTCCCCCTGCTTGCAGACAAGCCCATTGCCAAGACACAGACCTTCCGTTCTATTACGTATCCATTATTCGGGCAGACGGGAATGCAAATATGTCAGACCACTGGGCCATCTATGCGGTAAAATATGCGGATCGAAACACCCGCACGCGCGCGGACAGCTTCATCTTTGATGATCACCCTTCAGCCCAGCACGGTATGGATTACTTCGTATGGGTGCTCGACAATGGCACACGCAAAATCGTGGTGGACACAGGCTATGATGAAACCGAAGCCACCCGCCGTGACCGCCCCATCTTACGCGACCCTGCACTCGCAATTGGGGCCGTTGGCGTAGATGCACAAACCGTCGATACAGTCATTATCACGCACCTACACTACGATCATGCAGGCGGATTGGGCCGCTATCCAAACGCAAAATTCCACCTTCAGGCCGCCGAAATGCAATTCGCCACTGGTCCCTGCATGTGCCATGACACGCTCCGAATGCCGTTCACCGCGGATCATGTCTGCGAAATGGTGCAACATGTCTATTCAGGCCGCGTCATCTTTCACGATGGCAGCGCCGAAATCGCCAAAGGCGTGCGTGTCCACTGTGTTGGCGGTCATTCCCGTGGCTTGCAAGTGGTAGAGGTAGATACTCCAAACGGCCCCGTCGTGCTCGCCTCTGACGCCGCTCACTACTATGAAAATTTCATAGAACGGAAACCGTTTCCAATCGTTGCGGATCTGGAACCCATGCTGAAAGGATACACCACGCTGATGACCCTTGCAGGTGACACAGATCGCGTCATTCCGGGCCATGACCCACTCGTCACGTCAAAGTTTCCAAAAGTCGGCACATCAGGCTTCGTGTGGCGGCTCGACACAGGGCCGCTTATCACCGTCTGATTATTCGGCGGCGGCCTGCCCGCCCATGCGGGCCGCGCGGTGATCCCGCATCGCTTGGCCAAACGCCTCAAACAACGGCTTAGACACCGCATCAAGCCCCGCTTTGTATTCAGGATGCCATTGCACCGCCAAAGCAAAACCAGACGCATCCGCAACACGGATCGCTTCTGGCGTTCCATCAGGGGCATAGCCCTCAATAACAATCCGCTCACCCGCGTCTTTGATCCCTTGCCCATGAAGCGAATTGGTCCGCACCACAGTGCTGCCCCAAATCCGCTCGAAAACGCCGCCCTGCTCCAGTGTAACATCATGGCGCAGTGCGAATTTTTCCTCAATCGTGCCATCTGGCGGCATACGGTGGTTCATCCGACCGGGCAAATCGCGAATTTCAGGGTGAAGCGAGCCACCAAAGGCCACGTTAAATTCTTGAAACCCTCGGCAAATACCCAACACAGGAACGCCCCGCTCCACACAGGCGCGGATCAGCGGCAGGGTTAAACGATCGCGGTCCCGATCAAAATCACCATGAGCTTCCGTGGCTTCTTCCCCAAACTCTTCGGGATGAACATTCGGGCGCGCACCCGTAAAAACGAACCCATCAAACAACGAACACAAATCATCAATCTGGTTCACATCTGGCATGGATGGCACAATCAGCGCCGTCGCATCCGAAACCTCGGCCATTGCTTCAATGTTATGCAAGCCACAGGACTGCACGGGATAGCTGTCATCAATCAGATATGAATTGCCAGTAATGCCAACGACAGGACGCATAAGAAACCATTCTTTAGATGTGAGTTTGGGCAAATGTGACCAATCCCTTTAGGGGATGCAAGGGCCTAGACCGCGACGAAAGGGTGCATTGCATGAAAAAAGGCGCTCGAAAGCGCCTTTACTGCATCGCGTCTGCGGAACCTTATGCCTCGGCAGTGAAATTGGCAGCTTCGATACCCGCAATGGCACAAATCGCATCGTTTTCAGACGTATCGCCTGTCACACCGACTGCCCCCAGTATTGTGCCCTTTTTGTCCTTCACCAGAACACCACCAGGCACAGGTACAAAACGCCCGCCATAAGCACCGTTCAACGCGCCCACGAAATAGGCTTGCTGCTCTGCCCGATCCATCATCGCAGAGCTCGGAACGCCCATCATCACAGCGGCATTTGCCTTACCATCTGCAATCTGGAACCGCCCAGCCGCCGCCCCATCCTGACGTTCAAACGCCACCACATTGCCGCCTGCGTCCAAGACAACAACCGACAAAGGCTTTAACTCCAACTCTTTGCCTTTTGCGAAAGCGGCACGCACGATTTTGCGGCATTTTGCTAAATTCAATCCAGCCATTACTGTGATCCTTTAAGCTCTAAACGGCGTGCATGCAAAATAGG
Source organism: uncultured Neptunicoccus sp. (assembly GCA_964458375.1). Classification (GTDB taxonomy): domain Bacteria; phylum Pseudomonadota; class Alphaproteobacteria; order Rhodobacterales; family Rhodobacteraceae; genus Amylibacter. The sequence continues at coordinate 3,213 of CAYWIR010000153.1, read as the reverse complement.
CTCGGTATAGCCCGCAGGCTGCACGGTGCCCAAGAATACAAGATCGCAGGCGGCTTGGAAAGCCAACCCCTGAAAGTCCGGTCCCATCGGCGTGTAATCCGCATCGCCTGCGTTTTGCTCATCCACAACCAGCGCCATGCGCCGCATAATATCCATCACCTGATCCCGCTCAACCACTTCATGGTGCAGCCAGTTGGCGATATGCTGGGATGAAATCCGACAGGTGGCGCGGTCTTCCATCAAGCCAACATTGTTAATGTCAGGCACTTTGGAACAGCCAACACCTTGATCAACCCAACGCACCACATACCCCAAAATCCCTTGGGCATTGTTTTCCACTTCACGGGTGATCTGGGCATCTGTCCATGCGCGATAAGTGGCAATCGGGATATCTAGGATGTTTTCGACATGTCCACGCCGCCCACCCGCTTTGATCTTATCTTGTGCGGCAAACACATCCACTTGATGATAATGCAGCGCGTGCAGCGTTGCAGCCGTTGGGCTCGGAACCCACGCGCAATTCGCACCAGATCGCGGGTGTCCAATTTTTTCTTCCATCATGGCCGCCATCATATCAGGTGCGGCCCACATGCCTTTGCCGATTTGGGCTTTGCCTTGCAGCCCGCATTCTAAACCCACATCCACATTCTGGTTTTCATATGCACCAATCCACCCTTTGCGCTTGATAAAATCTTTGCGCGAAAACGGACCAGCTTCCATAGATGTGTGGATTTCATCCCCCGTACGATCCAAGAACCCTGTGTTGATGAACGCCACACGGTTTTTCGCGGAACGGATACACTCTTTCAGGTTCACCGTGGTACGGCGCTCTTCGTCCATGATGCCAATTTTGACAGTGTGTTGCGGCAGGCCAAGCACCTGTTCCACCTTGTCAAAAACCTCGGATGCAAAGGCAACTTCATCAGGGCCGTGCATCTTGGGTTTCACCACATAAACCGAGCCATGCACCGAATTCCCGCTGTCGCGTTTCAGATCGTGCATCGCAATCAGCGTGGTCATCAGCCCGTCCATCAGGCCTTCGAAAATCTCATTGCCATTTTTGTCCAAAACAGACGGGTTGGTCATCAAATGCCCGACATTCCGCACCCAAAGCAATGCGCGGCCTTTCAGGCTATACGGGCTGCCATCAGGTGCAGTATAGGTGCGATCAGGGTTCAGTTTACGTGTAAACGTCTTGCCGCCCTTACTGACCTCTTCTTCCAGATCACCCTTCATCAAGCCCAGCCAGTTGGAGTAGCACAGCACTTTGTCCGCTGCATCCACCGCCGCAACGCTGTCCTCGCAATCCATGATCGCCGTCACAGCACTTTCAACCAACACATCTGCCAGTGCCGCCTGATCACGGCGCCCGATCATATTGTTGCCGTCGAACAGCAACTCCATATGCAGGCCATTGTTTTCCAGCAGGATCGCCTCGGGGTTTGCCCGACTTCCCCGATATCCTTTGAATTTACTTGGAGTGCGCAACGGATTGCCATCCATCATCAACTGACCGTCGATCACCTCATAGGTGCGCACATCCGCATGGCTCGTTCCATCAATCGGAAAGTGATCGTCAAGCATAACGCGGGCCCGCGCCACAACACGCCCACCGCGTCCGCGATTGTATCCGCCACCCTCTGGCAGATCCCCCATAACATCCGTGCCATACATCGCATCATACAGGCTGCCCCACCGTGCATTCGCAGCATTCAGGGCATAACGCGCGTTCATGATCGGAACCACCAATTGCGGCCCTGGAACCTTGGCAATCTCTGGATCAACATCTGCAGTTTCAATTTCGAAATCCGCACCCTCTTCGACCAAATACCCAATCTCTTTTAGAAACGCCTGATATTCATCACGATCATGCAGCTTGCCGCGCCGTTCAATATGCCAAGCATCAATCTTGTCCTTTAGCTCTAGACGATGATCCAGCAACGCTTTGTTCTTAGGGCCAAGCACGTGAACAATCTCGGAAAACCCTTTCCAAAAAGCATCTGCCTCAACACCTGTTCCTGGCAGGGCTTGTTCTTCCACGAACTCCGCCATTTCAGCCGCAACCTGCAACCCGTGTTTTTCAATGTATGCCATGGTATTCCTCCCAGAGTGTCCATCAAGACCTACGCGACCGTCAGATTTGGGTCAAACGCGCTTTGCTAATCGTTTTAGTAAGAAAATCTAATGCGAAACGATCTGGCCGCGTGCAAAGCGCGAAAGCACACTGCCGATCTCGTCCAGCATACCGTTCTAGCGCAGTCTATCAGTTTCGAATGTAGTATGTGCGGTGAACATTGTCATCTCCATTGGTTGTGATACCAAAAGAACTCAGGGCAAAGCCCCAATAGTCGAGCAAAGGACCACAGCGATGAAACCAACCCAAGCGCCCACCATCCGTTTGTCCGACTATAAACAGCCTGAATTTTGGATCAAAACCGTTGATCTGCATTTTGCGCTACACCCCACACAAACACGCGTGCGCTCTAGCATTGTTTTCACGGCAAACACCTCCCGCACCGATGGCCCACACGACCTGCGATTGCACGGCCAAGAACTCAAACTCATCACCGCGGCGATCAACGGCACACCCCTCGCCACTGACGAAATTCTGATTGACGCCGAAGGGCTGACCATCCCTGCCGATCTGGTCCCTCAAGACGGCTTCACATGGGAGGCCGAGGTTGAAATCAACCCCAGCGCCAACACGTCCCTAAACGGTCTTTATATGTCGAACGGCATGTATTGCACCCAATGCGAGGCAGAGGGTTTCCGCAAAATCACCTATTCTTATGACCGCCCCGATGTGATGGCGGTCTATACGGTCGAAATTGACGGCGACAGCCCCGTCCTGCTCTCTAATGGCAACAAAATCGCCCATGGCAAATGGCATGACCCATGGCCCAAGCCCGCTTACCTCTTTGCCCTCGTGGCTGGCGATCTTGTGTCTTTCACCGACAGCTTCACCACAATGTCTGGCCGTGACGTCGCGCTCGAAATCTGGGTCCGCCCCGGGGATGAAGACAAATGCGCCTACGCCATGGACAGCTTAAAACGCTCCATGCGCTGGGATGAAACAGAATATGGCCGCGAATACGATCTTGATCTCTTCATGATCGTCGCCGTGGATGATTTCAACATGGGTGCGATGGAAAACAAAGGGCTGAACATTTTCAACTCCAAATACGTCCTCGCCTCCCCCAAAACCGCAACTGA
>CAYWIR010000152.1:0-6320 GCA_964458375.1 uncultured Neptunicoccus sp. | reverse complement strand
ATGGCCCATGCCGTTGGGTCGATCACCATCGGGTGTGCAATTGCGCCAATGGCACCAAAGGCGGCAAAGACAGCAAAGGCGCGGGCATGGCCGACGCTGCCCATAAGGCGCGGGGACCACCAACAGCCGACAAAGAACCCTAAGAAATGTGCAGAGCCGAGCAGGCCGATTTGTGTCTGTGAAAACCCGCTTTGCAATCCCGCAAGCGCGTCTAGCGGGCCAATGGCCCCGCTGGACAGCTGTAGCAGTGTGATGGACAAAAACAGGGCCGCAAACGAGATGAGCAGACGCATTGGAGCGCTTTCATGGTTGGGTTTTCTTGCACCATGCGCCCGTTTTGCCCGCTACCTTTGTGTGTTTTCGACACGGTCGCGACGAATTTGGACTATTGTCTAGAAATTCTCGGGCTGGATGGCGCGGGCCACGTGATCGAGCACTGCATTGACGAATTTAGCTTCGCGCCCATCGGGGAAGAAAGATTTGGTCACGTCAACGAATTCTGAAATGACCACTTTGGGTGGCGTTTTCGCCATGATCAATTCGGCCCCTGCTGCACGAAACAAGGCGCGGATTGTTGGGTCGATGCGGTCAATCGGCCATTTTTCCACGAGTGCGGCATCGGTCAATTGGTCGATCTTGGCTTGGTTGCGAACGGCTGTGGTTAACAGGTCTTCGAAGAGGGCGGTTTTACCGTCGAACCATTCTAGACCGTCTTCCTCTGCGCCAAAACGGTGGTTCAAAAACTGATCGCGCACATCATCGGCGGCTGTGTCCGATGCTTCCATCTGGAACAAGGCCTGCACGGCATAGAGCCGCGTTGCGGATTTTTTTTGTCTGTTGTCAGCAGGTTTCATGCTGTGTCGGTGTCCTTTGAATTGCCTGCCATCAGGATATGTTCAGAAGCGGGTTTAAAGCCGATCCCTTTGGTTTTCTTTAAGAAGCGATGTGTCAGCGCGATCAGGTGAAGGGCCGCTTCCGCAGCACCGCCGCCCTTGTTCTGGCCGTGTTGGTCTGCACGTACATCGGCTTGGGTGCGGTTTTCAACGGTCAAAATGCCGTTGCCGATACAATTTCCTTCAAGTCCGAGCAATTGGAGCGCGCGGCTGCTGTCGTTGCAGACCGTTTCGTAGTGTGTGGTTTCGCCACGAATGACACACCCAAGGGCGACGAAGCCATCAAAGCGGTTGGATCGGCCTGCAATGCGGATTGCGGTCGGGATTTCCAACGCACCCGGAACTTCGACCATTTCATAGGTCGCACCGCTGGCTGTGATGGCCGCTTGTGCGCCAGCAATCAGGTTGTCGGCGATGTCTTTGTAATAAGGCGACACCACAATCGCGAGGTTGGGTTTTGTGTCCGTAAAAACGGGGGGTGTTAGTGTGTGATGGGTTTCAGAACCAGCCATGGATCAACCTTTCGTAATCGGGTGTGTGCCCACAATGTTTAGATCATAAGCATCAAGGCCGATGATTTGTGGCATTGGGCTGTCGGTCACCAAGATAAAGTCGCGAATGCCGAGCGAGGACATGATTTGAGACCCAAGCCCAGTATAGCGCAAGCGCCGTGGCGTGTCGCCGTCATCAAGGTGCAGTTTGGCATCGAGATCCCGAAATAGGATGACCACGCCACGGCCTGCTTCTGCGATGCGGTCCATCGCTTGGGGCAGTTTGCCTGTGGCGCCAAGGCCCAGCACATCTTCGGCCACATTCAGCGCGTGAGTGCGCACCAGAACAGGGTCAGCGGTGGTGATGTCGCCTTTGACAAGAACCACATGTTCGGTGTTGTTGGTTTTGTCAGCAAACACCCGCATGTCCCACTCACCGCCATAGGCAGAGGTGACGCTGCGCGATTGCGTTTCTGTCACGAGATTGTCGTAGCGCAGGCGATAGGCGATTAGATCGGAAATAGTCCCGATGTTTAGGTCGTGCTTTTGTGCGAAGGTAACAAGATCGGGCAGGCGGGCCATGGAGCCGTCTTCGTTCATAATCTCGCAGATGACGCCTGAGGGGTTCAACCCTGCCAGACGGGACACGTCCACCGCAGCCTCTGTGTGGCCAGCACGGACCAGCACGCCCCCATCCCGTGCCCGCAAGGGGAATACGTGGCCTGGGGTGGCGATATCTTGTCCGCTTTTGTTTGGATCAATTGCCACAGCGATCGTTTTGGCGCGGTCGTGGGCGGAAATACCAGTGGTGACGCCTTCACGGGCTTCGATTGAGACTGTAAACGCGGTTTCGTGGCGCGAAGAGTTGCTGGCAGCCATCATAGGAAGGCCAAGCGCATCAAGGCGTTCGTTTTCAAGGGTTAAGCAGATAAGACCGCGCCCATGGGTGGCCATGAAATTCACGGCAGCGGGGTCGGCCATTTCAGCAGGGATCACCAGATCGCCTTCGTTTTCACGATCTTCGTGGTCCACAAGGATGAACATGCGGCCTGCTTTGGCATCGGCAATGATCGTTTCAATGGGCGCAATGGCGTTTTGGATGGAATCGGACATCAGGTTGTCATTTCCGCAAGGCGCGCCACATAGCGGGCCAAGGTATCGATTTCCAAATTGACCTGATCGCCGAGTTTTACATGGCCCCATGTGGTGTTTTGTTTTGTGTGCGGGATAAAGTTGATGTCGAAATCGGTGTTATCAACGCCGTTCACTGTCAAAGATGTGCCGTTCAATGCGACGGAACCTTTGGGAGCGATGAACTTGGCCAAATCTTGTGGTGCGCGCAATGTGACCCGCGTGCTGTCGCCTTCATCAGCAATTTTGACCACTTCGGCGAGGCCATCCACATGGCCAGAGACGATATGGCCGCCAAGCTCATCCCCGACCTTTAGGGCGCGTTCTAGGTTCAGTGGGCGACCCGTCACCCACTTGGACAAGTTGGTTTTGGACACGGTTTCTGCAGATATTTCCACGTCGAACCAGTTTTTGTCGGGTCCTGTGCCCATTTCGATCACAGTAAGGCAGACGCCTTCACAGGCAATTGAGGCGCCAAGATCAATGGTTTTGGGATCGTATGAGGTTTCAATCCGCGCCCGAAGATCGCCGCGTTGTTCCAGTTCTGCCACGCGGCCAATGTCTGTAATGATACCTGTAAACATCATGTCACCTGTTTTTTTACTGTCTTGCACGTAGCCTGTGTGTACAAATTGGGCAAGGGCGTCTATGCAAGCTGGGCGGGCGTTTTGACGTTAATTTAATTGACGTTGAGCAGTGTGTGTCGAGTTGGAACTGATGTGAGGGCATAGGGCCGAGGCCATATGTATAAGAATTGAGTGACGAGTAAATCGAAACCACTTCGTTCCGTTGGATCAAAGGCATCTGGCCAACAGGTTGCTGGGACTGACGCACCGGAAAACGAGACCAAATCCTTTCTGTTTTTGCAGGGGCCCCATGGCCCGTTCTTCTATGATCTGAGCAAGGCGATTGCGCACTCGGGTGCAAAGGTCGCAAAGATTGGGTTTAACGAAGGGGATCGGTTCTTTTGGCGCAATCGTTCGACCTTTGTTGCCTTTACCAAGCCCTATGCGCAGTGGGTTGAATTTGTCGAAGACTATATGGCTGACGGCGTTACGGATTTAGTGATCTATGGCGACACACGCCCCCTGCATAAATCCGCCATTGAAGTTGCCAAGCGATTGGGTGTTCGGGTTCATTGCTTTGAAGAGGGGTATTTGCGTCCCTACTGGTGTACCTATGAACGGGATGGCGTGAACGGGTATTCGAGCCTGATGGATCTGAGCGTTGAACAGATGCGCGATGGATTGCGGTTTGTAGATAATGAGCAGGCAGAGGCGCCAGCCCTTTGGGGTGATATGCGCCAGCACATTTTGCTTGGGGCCGTGTATCACTGGCATATCTTGATCCGAAACAACCGATTTAAGAATTATGAAACGCACCGTGATAGCCCTGTCAGCCATGAATTTTGGTTGCATTTCAAGCGGCTGATTACGCGCCCTGTTTATGCCTATCGCCGTTGGAAAGCGACGCAACGCATTAAGCGCAATGGGTTTGTGTATCATCTAAGCCTGCTGCAACTGAGCCATGATGCCTCTATCCGCAGCCATTCGCGGTTTACGGGGATGGCGGAGTTTATTCGGGAATGCGTGGTTGCTTTTGCCAAAAGTGCGCCGCGTCATCATCATTTGGTGTTCAAATCCCACCCGCTGGAAGATGACCGCCAACCGCTGTCACATGTGGCAGCGCAATTGGCGAAGGAATACGGGCTTGAAGGTCGCGTTCATTTTGTGCGCGGAGGCAAGCTGGCAGAGTTGCTGGATTTTGCCCGTTCGGTTGTGACCATCAATTCGACCGCCGCGCAGCAGGCGCTTTGGCGTGGGTTGCCCGTTAAAGCGCTGGGTGTTGGGGTGTTTTGCAAGCCTGAGTTCACATCAGAACAGCCGCTGGACGATTTTTTCGCCAACCCCAAGAAACCTGACATGTCCGCCTATAGAGATTATCGACAATTTCTGTTGATGACCTCGCAGATTACTGGGGGATATTATTCGCGCAAAGGCAGAGTGCGCTTGATCCGACAGGTTGTGGATATGGTGCTGTCAGAACAAGATCCTTATGAAGCCTTGGCCACATCTAGCGCGGCCCCTGTGCAACAGTTTCATGTTGTAAAATAACCAAACGAATCAAATTGCTTTAAAATTCCTTAGGTCTGTGCCACGGTAAAAGAAAAAAACCGAGGCAGTTTGACAGTAAGGGGCAGTACCTTGTCAAAATTCATGAGACCCCGAGCCGGGGTAATGGCTCTATTTGTGGTGGCTTTCACTGTGGCATCCTGTGGTTTGCCGCGACCTGGGCCCAATAAACGAGAGATCTTTGCAGGGTCTGTGCAGCAAAAAGGGAATGCATACATTGTGTCGGTAAACGACCGTGTTGTGCAAGCCACGGCTGAAGGCGCGTCTGTTGGATTTAGCAATGCCTTCTTAAAAGCAGGCCGCATCGGTGCGGACACGATCCGCAAGGGCGACCGTCTGCTTCTAACTGTGTATGAAAACGTGGAAGAGGGGCTGTTTGGCACCGCTGGAGCGCCTTCGACACTGACAGAATTGCAAGTGGACCAGACAGGTCACATCTTTATTCCATATGCTGGGCGCATTCGTGCGGCGGGTAATACACCTGAACAACTGCGTGGTATTATTACCCGCAAGCTGGATTCACAAACACCTGATCCACAGTTCATTGTTGCCCGTGCGGCAGGCGATGGATCGACTGTTTCTATTGTAGGTGCAGGGGGGCAGGGTGTTTTCCCAATCGAAGCGTCCACCAGCACGTTGTCTACGATGATTGCCAACGCAGGCGGTATTACAACTGATCCTGAAAACACCCGTGTGACCGTTATTCGTGGTAAACACAAAGGCACGGTTTGGTTGGAAGATCTGTTTGAAAGCAACAAACAAGACATCGCGCTACGCCCTGGGGATCGTATCTTGATCCAAGAGGACACGCGCCGTTTTACCGCCCTTGGGGCGACGGGAGTACAGTCTTTGGTGGAATTCCCACAGCCAACTATGACAGCAATCGAAGCGATTGCATTTATGGGCGGATTGAACTCCAACCTTGCGGATCCTACCGGTATTTTCATCTTCCGCGATGAAACGCCCGAATTTGCGAACCGTGTTTTGGGTCGCAACGATTTCCAAACACCGAAGCGTTTTGCCTATGTGCTTGATCTTACAGAGCCTACGGGCGTGTTTTTGGGCCGTGATTTTCAAATTCGCGATGGCGATACGATTTATGTGACCGAAGCGCCGTATGTACAGTGGACCAAAACTCTGGGCGTGCTGACATCAAGCGTGGGCGCAGCCCAATCGCTGAGCGCGGCAACCGGTGGCTAACACCGCTGGCGTGACACAATGACAGATCAAAGACCCGTGGATGCAAAATCAAAGCACCCGCGGGTCTTTGGCTTTTCACTGACCTTTTTTCGCAATCGCGCCCTGCGCCGCGTTTTGAAAATCGCAGGTGCGGATGTGCGGTTTGGCTGGCCCAAAGCGGATGATGCCGTGTTGGTTTGGGGCCGTGCAAAGACCGCCGCGCGTGGGCAAGCCATTGCCACGAAATCGGGTGCGGATGTTGTGACGGCAGAGGATGGATTTCTACGGTCTGTGAAAACTGGGCGGCAGGGTGATCGGCCCATGTCCGTGATTTTGGATCGGCAAGGGGTCTATTTTGAAACGGGCACGGCCAGTGACTTTGACCAATGTCTGTCGCAAGCGACACAAATTTCAGCGGAACAGACTGCGGAGGCGCGGCAGGCCATTGGTTTCATGCGGGCGCACCATTTGTCCAAGTACAATGACTTTGATCT
>CAYWIR010000151.1:0-6332 GCA_964458375.1 uncultured Neptunicoccus sp. | reverse complement strand
AGCCCGTTTTCCATGTCGCAGACGGTTTTGCCCTTAATCGCAGGTGCTTTCGCTGCAATGGCAACGCCGCCGACGCTGGCGAACTTGCACAGGGCTTGGGTTGGGTAATCCGCTTTCAACCCCTCCAAAATCTCTGTGTTTCGCAGTGTTACCTCTTGTAGGGTTACAAAATCTGCATTGGTTGCCCGGATATCGCCGATGATGTGCTCGGCGTCGCTCAGGCGAAAAGAAAGGTTCTTTTGATACAACGCATAAGGCAGTGGATGTTCAGGTTTTAGCGGTGTGTAGCTCCACCAAATCGCCCCAGATGCTGCAATGGCCAATGCGCCTGCGGCAAGTCCGCTACGCCGCCACCCTAAGAGCAGTAAAATGACCGCCCCAATCAAAGCAAGCCATCCAAGATGGAACCGAAACACCGCTAAGCTGTCGGCAAGCGGATGCAAAGATCCCGGTGTGGAACCAAGCAACAGCGCAATGGGCACAAGGGCCAGAACAAACAAGACGTGCTTCATGTGCGAGGCTTTGGCGGAAAATCTGCCGTGGGGCAAGAGTTCTTTAAGCCTGACTGCATACTCCATCTTGCGCCCCGTAGCGGAGGCTGGTCTAATGCTAAAAAAATAAGAGCGTGCAGGAATCGAGCAAACATGGCCGCAAATGATCTGTTGTCGGGGTCTGAACCCGAAAAGAACGCCTATGATGCGTCATCTATCCAAGTTTTGGAGGATATGGAGCACGTACGTCTGCGCCCTGGTATGTATATTGGGGGGACGGATGATCGTGCCTTGCACCATATGGTTGCGGAAATTGTCGACAACTCTATGGATGAGGCTGTTGCTGGCCATGCCAATTGGATTGAAATCGAATTGAATGCGGATTTTAGCGTAACAGTACGCGACAATGGCCGTGGTATCCCCGTTGATCCGCACCCCAAGGACCCAAGCAAATCTGCCCTTGAGATCATTTTCTGTACGCTGAATGCGGGCGGGAAGTTTTCAGGTGACAACTATGAAACCTCTGGTGGTTTGAACGGTGTTGGGTCGTCTTGTGTAAATGCGCTTTCTGATCATTTACGAGTAGAAGTGGCGCGAAACCGAGAGTTGTTCGCCATGGAGTTTAGCCGTGGTGTCCCCAAGAGCAGCTTGCAAAACCTTGGGGCCACGAACAACAGACGTGGGACAACCGTGACCTTCCACCCGGATCCAGAGATTTTTGGAGCCAGCGCAAAGTTCAAACCAAAACGTTTGTATGCCATGGCGAAATCGAAGGCGTATCTGTTTTCTGGCGTAGAAATCCGCTGGAAATGTGATGCGTCCTGTCTGGGGAAAGACGATGAAACGCCGCTTACAGACAAATTTCATTTCCCAAATGGTTTGGCCGATTATCTGGCGGAGCGTTTAGAAGGTGCGAGCACCTATTCAGACGCCGCTTTTGCGGGCCAAGTTAATTTTGCGGAGAAGTTTGGTGCTGGTTTTGTCGGGTCTGTTGACTGGGCGATCAATTGGACACCGTCACGCGATGCCTTCATGCAATCCTATTGTAACACGGTTCCAACACCAGAAGGCGGCACGCACGAAGCTGGCTTTTGGGGCGCCGTGATGAAAGCTATCAAAGCCTACGGCGAGCTGGTGGGCAATAAGAAGGCCACGCAAATCAATCGTGATGATGTGATGGGCGGTGGTTGTGCGCTGGTGTCTGTGTTTATTCGCGAACCAAAGTTTGTGGGCCAGACCAAAGATCGACTGGCAACCGTCGAAGCCCAGAAGTGGGTTGAAAATTCGGTTCGGGATCATTTTGACAACTGGTTGGCCGCCGATACCAAGGCCGCAGGTGCGATCCTCGACTATATGGTGCTGAAAGCTGAAGAGCGGATGCGGCGGCGTGCAGAGAAGGAAACAGCACGCAAATCTGCGACCAAGAAGCTGCGTTTGCCAGGGAAGCTGGTGGATTGCACAAACAAAGACCGCACAGGAACAGAACTGTTCATCGTAGAGGGCGACTCTGCGGGGGGATCTGGCAAAGGCGCGCGCGATCGCAAGACGCAGGCGTTGCTACCACTAAAGGGTAAGATCCTGAACGTTTTGGGCGCGGCCAGCGGTAAACTGATGTCGAACCAAGAAATATCAGACCTTTGCGAAACGCTCGGCGTTGGCATGGGCACAAAATTCAACGTCGAAGACCTGCGCTATGAGAAAATCATCATCATGACAGACGCGGATGTCGATGGCGCACATATTGCGGCGCTGTTGATGACGTTCTTCTTTACACAAATGCGGCCATTGGTGGACGGGGGGCATCTGTATCTGGCTTGTCCACCCCTGTTTAAATTGGTGCAAGGGGCCAAGACGGTTTACGTTTTGGATGAAGCTGAACGCGATGAATTGCTTGAAAAAGGGCTCGGCGGACGTGGAAAGATTGATGTGTCGCGGTTTAAGGGTTTGGGTGAAATGAACGCTATCGACCTGAAAGAAACCACGATGAACCCTGACACACGGAAGCTGATCCAAGTATCAGTAGACGATGATGAACCGGGTGAAACATCTGATTTGGTAGAGCGTTTGATGGGCAAAAAACCAGAGCTGCGATTTGAGTACATTCAGCAGAACGCCCAATTTGTTGAAGAGTTAGACGTATAAAAACACGCTCGGCGTTGTAAGTTCAATTTGGTTTCTTATCTAAAGTTGCATGAGCATTTTTCGTATCATTGCATCGCTGTTTGTTGGTCTTATCGTGGTCGGGTTTCTGGCACTTCTGGGGTTGCAAAAAGAACCTGTCACAGTGGAAAGCTATTTTGAAACCGAGATATTGGATCGCCGCTATCAGGGCGTTTCAGTGGTTACTGGTGCCCCGCAAGAAGGTGAAATTCGGGTAAAACTGTCAGATGGGCGCACGGTTTGGTTGCCCGCACTGCGCTATTTTTTAGATGAAACGGCGACAAATGCCTGCGTGTCACGCAACGTTGGACGCGTGAGTGGCACTGTCAGTTTTCGGGCTGCAAAACGGTCCGATTGCGTTTAGAGCACCCGTTATTGGGGTAATTTCGCCACAGTTTCGAATAGTAAAATTATAGAATACGCCCAATTTTTGCCGAAAACGCCCGTCAGAACAGGCGCAAAGTTAATAGAAAACGAGCGTGACAATGACTTTTTCACTGACCAAGCTGGCTTTAGCCACCGCCCTGACTTTTTGCAGCGCCTTTCCAAGTTTTGCGCAAGACACAACGGAAACCGCAGAAGACACCCTGCCCCCAATGTCCGAGCGGTTTGAAGAGTGGACCCAGAACGCGTTTAGCTTTGATGCCGAAGTGAGCAATCGTCGCCGTTCCCGCCCTGATTTCCAGTTTAAAATCGAAGGCGTGCGCTATCAGGTTCTGTTTGATGCAGGCCGCGCAAAGCGGAATGCGATCCTTGATTGTTTGGAATTGGTGGACGCTTGCGAAATTAAAGGCACTGCATTTATGCTGTTCAAAGACGGCAAAATGCAAATGAATGTCACTGATATCAATTGGTTGGCCGTTCCAGCTGTTGATTTTGACGAAAAGTCGGCTCGCCTGCACCGCTGTTTCAAATATGCCACCCGAGATCGGAAATCATTTTCTGGTATCGTAGAGGCCAAATTGTCGATTGAGGATTTGGAGCGTCGCCAAGGATACTCCCTTGAGCCAATCCAACCGCGAGAAATCAGCCGCGGGTATGAGCAACTGGAAGATGCGCTAACCAGATGCGTTGGCTCGCGATTCCGTCTGCCTGTTGGGGACTACCGCCTGAAAGTTTATACTCAAAGCGGTGACGTATTTATGGACTATTTTGAATAAGAACCTGAACGTTTCCAGTATAAAGACATCCTTTTACGGACTAAATCGTCAGTAAATTCGCTCACAGGTCCGTGATGCATGCTTTGACACGGAAAAATCCCTTTATTTTCTTACAATTGCCGCTTATTTTCGCGACTTGTCTGGATTGGGGAATACAGGCAGCTGCTGCAAGGAAGATTTTGTTATGAGAGTATTGCTGGGTTTGGGGTGTTTGGCCATGGTGCTGGGCACATCTGCACAAGCGGAGCGATTGAATTGGCGCAACGGGTGTGAGCGTTGGGAACATATCCCTGCCAGTGAAACCTTTGGCAATCCAGCAACGGCCATGTTGTTTTGCAACCGCAAAGATGACTCCACTTGGATGGCTATGCAGGTTTATTGCGATGTGAACATTCCGACCATGGTGGTTCGCTACCGTCCTGGGTTCGAATTCACGCCTCCTGTCATCGAGCAAGACGCCGAAAGTGGCGCGGAAGGCAGTGATCAGTTGAGCGCGGAGGATCGCGAAGCAGCTGCTTTGGTTGCATCCATTCCTTACAATGACAGTGGCATTCGCACCGAACAAACACCAACAGGTGGGCCGACTGAAATGGTGTTTATGGATTTCGGATCCTTTGGATATACTAACGTTGCCCATTATGATGATGGCGGACGTGTTTGGGAGTTTGTCGAAAAACAACCCCTATCCCCTGTGTTTAGCCGTTTGTTATCAGGGAACTTCACCGACATTAAGCTGCTGGCCTATGACACGACAGAACGGTTTCCGTTGCGCGGATCCAGCAAAGCAATCCGCCCTGTGATCGAAGTGTGCCGCATCGCAAAACGCGAAGCGGATAAGCTAGCAAAGAACTAACGGCTTAAACAGATGTTTCCGTGCGTTGTGTTTAGGACGCGGCTAGGGCTTGTGTCTTGTCCCAGATATCTGCACCAATCGTGACAGCATCAGGTAAGGTTCTGTTCGCCCCCGGTAGGCGTGCACCTGGTTGGTCTTCTACAGCATCTTCTACACGAGCAAGACGGTCATAAAACGTGTCACCAGCAAATGTTGTTGGGTCCACAAGGAAATAAAACTGACCCAAATCGTGAGGCTGGCCCTCTGGTAGTTTCAATCCTTTCACATCAAGAGAATTGACCGACCCAGTGACCGCAGCGGCAAGAATTTCCACCATTAACCCAAAGCCCCAACCTTTGTACCCGCCTGTGGACACCAGTGAGCCTTTGAGCGCGGCTTTCGGATCAGTTGTCGGATTACCTTCAGAATCCACGGCCCAGCCAAGTGGAATGTCTTCTCCTGCGGCTGCGGCCATTGTAATTTTGCCAAGCGCAATGGCTGACGTTGACTGATCGAACTGAAAGGCCAGCCCGCCTTCTTTAGCAGGTACGGACAGGGCCATTGGGTTGGTCCCAAGAACCGCCTTTGATCCACCTGGGGGCGAAACCACCGCAGATGCATTGGTAAATCCAAGGCCAATCAAGCCAGCCTCTGCAATTTGCTCGGTGAAGTAGCCAAGCGACGTACAGGTGTGCGAATGGGCAACGGCGAAAATGGCCGTGCCCATATCTCGGGCTGTTTCAATAGCGGTGGGCAGGCCACGGGCAAACGCAGGTTGCGCAAACCCAAGTTTCGCATCCACAAGGACCGAAGCAGGTTTTGGTTTAGAAACAACAGGTTCTACAACCCCGTTCACGCGACCGCTTACCAATTGCGTGCAATAGCTTTCAAGATAATAGAGACCACAGATTAAGTTGCCTGTTGCTTCGGCTTTGCGCACAGCTTTGGCGACTTCGGCAGCGACCCAAGGGGCAGCGCCGTGTTTGATCAACGCCTTAGCAGAGGTGGCTTCGATCAGGTCGAGAGAAACAGTTGTTTTGGTCATTGTGATTGCCAGTTCTGAAGGACAGTTTGAATGGAAAGCGGTTCTGATTGCGACGATGGTTGAATTTTGCCAGGCGTGCGAGACAGATTTGGAGTGGGTGTTGGCTGCGTTACACCTGCCTGTCGCGTAAAGGTGGCGCGCGCAATGTTGTGGGAATCTTCAAATGCCTCAGCAATAGTTAGGACAGGAGCAAAGCAAGTGTCGGTGCCGAGCAGCAAGTCCGTCCACTCATCGCGAGATTTTGTTTTAAAGATCGCGGAGAACATATCTATGGTGTCCTTCCACGTGTTTTGATCGTTCTGCGTTTTGGCCAATTCAGGGTCTGCACCGATGCGATGCAACAGTTCGGCGTAGAACTTTGGTTCAATGGCGCCAATGGCCACATGACCACCACAAGACGTGGCATAAACGTTGTAATACGGTGCGGCACCGTCAAGGATGTTGGTTTCTCGTTTGTCCGACCAGACACCACCTTGTTTCATCGCGTACATCATGGACATAAGGTGTGCTGTTCCATCTGTAATGGCCGCATCAACCACTTGCCCCCTGCCCGACTTCGATGCCTCGAACAATGCACAGACGATGCCGTAGGCAAGGTACATGCCGCCGCCGCCAAAATCGCCAACAAGATTGAGCGGGATCAC
>CAYWIR010000150.1:0-6336 GCA_964458375.1 uncultured Neptunicoccus sp. | reverse complement strand
AAGGTCCGATGTTCGCGCCATTGTCATCACAATCACCGCTTCTTTTGACAGATTGTAAGCCCGTGTCGGATTGATATCTCGGTCAGCAACAAAGGATGGAAGCGCGTCTGGGTTTAACGCCATCAAGGCTTTGACCTCTTCCAAGTTATCCCGCCAGTTCGCCCCTGCCCGCGATGCAGTGTTCACGATGGACGCCCCATCAGACAGTCTGTCCAACATGCTGTCCATAAATTGAACAAGTCCGAAATAATTGATCCGCAGAACACGCTCTGACCACCCATCACGGGGCGGCAAACCCGCGTTGTTGATCAGCGCATCAAATGGCCCGTCTACTGCCGCCACCGCGTTTGAAATTGACAAAGGGTCGGCCATATCCGTTTTAATCCACTGCGCCACGTTCGACGCGGGTTCGTTGATATCAAATGCGACAACACAGTGCCCTTGCGCCGTCATTCGCTTGGCGACTTCTGCACCTATTCCCGTCGCGCCGCCCGTTAATGCAACCCGCATAATGTTATCCCTTCGGCATATCTGTTGAACAACTGTGCTGTTGCCCTGCGTCAGAGTAAAGCCTTGCTGTCAAAGAATTACGATCCTACAAAAAGTGAGGTCAATTTTCATATTGGACACAGCATGAGCCATGTATTCCACCGAGATCTGACAAGGCCGATGCCTTCCATCGTGAGAGGCGAAGGCAACTACCTGATTGATGACACTGGCAAGCGGTATCTTGATGCCTGTGGCGGCGCGGCGGTGTCTTGTATTGGACACGATCACCAAACCGTCCGCGATGCCATCAAAGCGCAGGTGGATACATTGGCCTTTGCCCATACGGGTGCGTTTACAAACCCAAGCGCAGAGACGCTTGCGACTTTTTTGATGGACCGTGCCCCCAAAGGGACTGGCAATGGTCGGGTGCTCTATCTGGGCAGCGGGTCGGAAGCGATGGAAGCCGCGTTGAAACTTGCGCGGCAGTATTACGTGGAGCGCGGAGAGCCGCAGCGCTCAAAGATCATCGCGCGCAAATCAAGTTATCATGGAAATACGCTGGCAGCACTTGCAACAGGTGGGCATGCAGGCCGGCGTGCGCCTTTTGCGCCCCTGTTGATTGATGTGTCACACATTGATGCGGCTTATGACTATCGCATGCGCAAAGATGGGGAAGCAGAAGAGGCATTTGGCCTGCGCATGGCCAATCTTCTCGACACGGAAATCAATCAGCTTGGGGCCGAAACGGTCATGGCGTTTGTGGCAGAACCCGTGGTTGGTGCATCGCTTGGCGCGCAACCTGCGCCAAAGGGATATTTCAAACGCATCCGCGAAATTTGTGATGAGCATGGTGTTTTGTACATTGCGGACGAAGTAATGTGCGGCATGGGTCGCACGGGCAGCCTATTTGCGCTGGAACAAGAAAGCATTGCTGCCGATTTGATCACAACCGCAAAAGGTTTAGGGGCAGGATATCAACCCATTGCCGCCGTAATCGCCAGTGAAAAGATCAGTCGTGCAGTTGAGGACGGCAGTGGCAGATTGTGGAACGGGCATACTTATATGTCCCACGCCATTGCCACTGCAGGCGCCTTGGCTGTGCAAAAGGTGATTGAGAATGAGCGCCTGCTTGATAACGTCAATGCGCGGGGTGCACAGCTATGCGCCTTGTTGCACGACACCTTTGGGCAACATGCCCATGTTGGCGATATTCGTGGGCGTGGTTTGTTTTGGAGCATTGAACTTGTCGCGGATCGTCAGACAAAAGCGCCCTTTCCTGCGGCACAAGGGTTGGCGAATAAGGTCGGCGCACAGGCGCAACAGTTGGGCATGATGACCTATCCATCGCAAGGCTGCGCGGATGGGACAAACGGCGATCATGTTCTTTTGGCGCCGTCCTATACATCATCCCCAGAAGAGATTGAGCTGATCGTTGAGACCTTAGCCAAGGCGGTCAATGCCGCACTCAACGAATAAGCGCACCTTACGGTTTAAGGAGCATTCCGATTTGCGATGTGATCCGCAACCCGTTTTGCGTCTTCATAAACGCCCCAGATAAACGATGAACCGCGCATCGATAGCCAGGGCAACCCTAAGAAATAGACCCCATCACAGCGGCTTATTCCTTGATAGTGGTCTGGCGTTCCGTTGTCGTGAAACGCATCTACATCAAGCCAGCTAAAGTCTTGTTTATACCCTGTGGCCCAAAGGATTGTCCCGACATTCGCATCCTTCAAGTTAAGCTCTAGGATTGGGTTGGCGACGCAGTCTGGGTCTGGACCAATGATTTTGGCCTGTTCTTCTATTGGGAAATTCAGCCCTTCTGCCGCGACATAATCATCCGCTTCTTGCAGCAATGACAGATAATTTTCATCCCCTTCAGCAATGTTCTTTGCCAAATCGGGTTGAAACGTCAGGACGCCGTTCGCAAAGTCTTTGGTCATGCCCACAAGGGTTATCCCTTGATCTGCCAAACGGCGGAAATCAACGGTTTCGCCCCCGTGTGCCCCGCTTACAGCAATCGTCACATGCTCTTTGCCAGCGGGCGGTGTTTTCATTTGCCATTTGCCCAAAACCCCAAGCCAATAACAAAAGTCATGCCCGCGATAGCTGCGCGGTGGCCTGTCGTGTGGGCCAACGGACAGGTAAACTGTCCGCCCTGAGCGGTGCAATTCATCTGCAATTTGCGTTCCTGAAGACCCAGCCCCCACAACCATCACCGCGCCATCAGGCAATTGATCTGGCTTGAAATAGTCTTGTGAATGGATTTGATGAACGGACACATCTTTGGGCACAACAGGTGGAATGACTGGAATTTGGAACGGCCCTGTGGCGGCAACAATGTTCTTCGCTAAATATGGCCCATCGGATGTGTCTAAAGTGTAGCTGCCATCTTGTTCCTGAGCCGCTTTTGAAACCGTAACGCCTGTTTTGATCGGTAGCGCGTTCTCGGCAGCATAGTCTTCGAAGTAGCGCGTCACGCTGGTCTTGGTGGCAAAAGCGTCCCCATCTGTATCCGCAAACTCTTTATCTGGAAAACGGTCGTGCCAAGCAGGGCCATTTGCCACCAAGCTATCCCAACGTCCCGTGCGCCAAGCCTGCGCAATGTCGTGCTTTTCCAATACAATGTGATCGACCCCGTGATGCTTCAAATGGCGACTGATCGCCAAACCTGCTTGCCCTGCACCAACCACAACTGTGTTATAACTTTTGGACATCAACGTCTTATCCCTAGGTGAATTCCGTCGCCCATTCAAATTGCGGGCAACCTGAGAATACAAAAACAAATCTGATTAAAAGGCAAACACTGTCTTTCGCCAGTTGACTCTTGGAGGTTTATTCGAATTTCTTAACTCATCAGTAAAGAAATGAGGTGACCTATGTTGCAAGAACGGATTGAAGGAAAATGGATCGCATGTTTCCGCCGTGTTTTGGCACTGAACGGTATCACCGCAGGCACCAAGGTCGCTTTGATTTCAGAAACCCAATCCCGCCCTGTTCTTCCCCATTTGTGCGAATTGGCGCTCTATGATCTGGGCGCGGATTTCTGCATGTTGGTCATGCCGTCCCCGCCACAGACGGCCCCCGTTCCTGTCAAAGGCACTGGCACATCGCTAGCCATTCAAAACAACCGCGCCGCGATTGAGGCCATGAAGCACTGTGAGGTGATCGTGGATTGCACTGTTGAGGGAATGATCCATTCCCCTGAATGGCCAGAGATTGAAGAAACGGGCGCACGCATTCTGGTGGTCACAAATGAACATCCTGAGATTTTGGAGCGTACAGAGCCAAAACCAGAGCTGGCCGCAAAGGTGGAGACTGGGGTCCAAATGTTGCGGGATGCGGCTGAAATGCGCGTTACCTCTGACGCTGGAACTGATTTGACTGTCGACATCCGCGATGCGCCTTGCGGCGGCACCCCAGGGTTTGGCACCAACCCAGGGCATGTGGCCCATTGGCCAGGCGGGCTATGCCTCGCGTTTCCAGGACCAGGCACTGTAAACGGGCGCATTATGATGGATGTGGGTGACATGAACCTGACGTTCAAAACCTACCTGTCCAGCCCCATCGAATTCATCATTGAAAACGACTTTGTCACAGAGATTATCGGCACGGGTTTGGATGCCGAATTGTTCCGCGATTACATGGCCGCTTGGAAAGACCCTTTGGCCTATGGGATCAGTCACGTTGGCTGGGGCATGAACCCCGATGCAAAATGGGTGTCAGGCGCGCTTTATGACAAACGCGATATGGCGGGCGTTGAATTTCGTGCTTGGGCCGGGAATTTTTTATGGTCCACGGGGGCCAACCAATATGCAAACCGCTTCACAGAAGGGCATTTCGATTTACCCATGCGCAACTGCACCATCGAGCTGGATGGGACGGTGGTTGTGAAGAACGGAAACTTGCAAGGAGCACTGGTATGAGCAGCATCGCGGATTACTACGACACAAAACGCATCCGTCCTGAAGTTATTTCTGTCCTAAACAGAATAAACGAAATGGGCCCGAAATTTGCAGAACGCGCTTTTGCAATTGATGAAGCCGCGAGTTTTCCAGTGGACAATTACAAAGATTTGGCAGCTGAAGGGTTTATGACCCTAACCGTGCCAGAAGAGTTCGGTGGCAAAGGTTTTAGCCTTGGAGAATACGCCATGGTGGGCGCAGAAATCGCCAAATATTGCGGGGCAACTGCGCTGACGTTTAACATGCACAATTCTTCGCTGATGTGGTCGCGTTTCATGTATGAAATGCCCCACCTCACTGACGAAGATCGTGCCGCCTTTGCCCCCTTGCGCGAACGACAGTTCCGACGTGCGGTGAAGGAACAGGGTATTTATTCCCAACCAATTTCAGAAGCAGGCCAAAACTGGACGTCAAAACCTGCACAAACGCAGTGCCGCAAAGTAGAAGGCGGCTGGCGTATCAATGGGTTTAAAAAGTTCGCCTCTCTTGCAGGCTATTGCGATTACTACTCCATCGTCTGCACCGAAATCTTTGATGGGGTTGAGCCGCGCCACGAAGACACAATGATTTTTGTCGTGCACAAAGACGCCGAAGGGTTGGATGTGAAAGGCTCATGGGATCCGCTTGGAATGCGTGGCACGAACAGCCGTGATTTGATCCTAAAGGATGTGTTTGTCAGCGAAGACGATTTAATGATGCCCCGTGGCATTTTCATCAAAACGCTGCCTCATTATCCCCATATGATGGCCACCCTATCCCCCACGTATATGGGCGTTGCACAAAGCGCCTATGACTTCACCGTTGCGTATTTGCGGGGTGAAATTCCTGGCCAACCCCCTGCGGATCGACGCATGTTCACCACCAAGCGGCTGGCCGTATCACGCATGTATGCGCAACTGGCCCCTGTGCGTGCGCTCTGGTGGCAGGTTTTTATGGAAGCAGACGGTTTTCCGACACAGGCACAAGTTCTGCGCATGTATGCCGCGCAGTACAATGTGATGGAAGCCGCACAGGATATCGCAGCACTTGCCATTCGGACATGTGGCGGGCAGGCAATGCTTAAGTCATTGCCCCTTGAACGCATTTATCGTGACAGTCGATGTGGTGCTCTGATGTTGCCCTATACCTCTGAAATTATGGAAGATTATATGTCTGTGCTGTGTCTCTATGACACCGATGAAATTGAATCCGCACCCGGGGACGAATTTGGCGCCCGTACCTCTATCTGGCGCGGTTCAGGTGACGTTTCGGTCGCGGCGGAGTAATTTCGTGCCCGAAATGAAAGTCATTAGTCGCGCTGACTGCGAAAAAGACCCATCACATGTATGGGCCAATGTACGTGATTTTTGTGCCCCATGGCATCCTGCCATCGCCAGCATGAAAGCCGAAGAAAGCGGCAAAGTACGCGCCTTTACAGTACACGGAGAGGACACCGTGTACCGCGAACGCCTGACATATATGAGCGAGAGTGACCGCTCCATGGCCTATACGCATCTTGAAGGGATAAGCGGCGTCGAGCGTTACGATGCCACTCTAAAAGTCACTGCACTTAATGGCGGTGGGTCAGCCATTGAAATGGCCGCAACGCTACGCGCCAAGCCTGCGCGGGCAAAAGAAATTGCCGCTGGAACGCAAATGATTTTTGACGCTGGCGTGGCCGCCATTCGTGACTTGGCGGGCAATGACATACCGCCCGCACCGTTGTTGATCACGCCTGTCTGCAATGATTTGGAAAACAGACGCTTGCTGGGCGCGCCAAATCTTGGCTTATCCGTCGCCAACAGCGATGCAAAAACCCTCGTCTTGTTTCTACACGGGATTGGTGGGAATCGGAAAAACTGGACGAAGCAATTGCAATGCCTCCCCCCAACCACTCAAGGGA
>CAYWIR010000149.1:0-6390 GCA_964458375.1 uncultured Neptunicoccus sp. | reverse complement strand
CCATCTTTGGGCAAACTGCCAATGTTATGCAATAACACCGTTCCACGTAGCTTTAGCACGTCACGAACGGATGCTTCAATCGCTTCCACACTCGCGCCTGTCTCTGCTTCACACAGAACGTCCATATGATCCGCTTCGCCTACGCGGCTGACAACCACGCGCACTTTGGACACTTCTGGATGCCGCGCCGCCAAATCCGCCACCTGTTCGGGGCGCACAAACATCCCCTTGATCTTGGCCGTCTGGTCCGCACGCCCCATCCACCCCTTGATGCGTGTATTGGTCCGCCCACAGGGGCTTTGCCCTGCCATAACCGCAGACATATCGCCCGTGGCAAACCGAATAAGCGGGTAGTCAGGATTCAATGTGGTCACAACCACTTCGCCGACCTCTCCCTCTGCCACAGGATCACCCGTGCCTGGGGTCACGATCTCAACGATCACGCCCTCATCAAGGATCATCCCTTCCATGGCTGGGCTTTCATAAGCGATAGAGCCAAGGTCCGCCGTGCCATAACCCTGTAAACAGGCAATCCCACGATCTGCATATTCTTGACGCAACGATGGGAACAAGGCACCACCCCCGACACAGGCTTTCGTCAATCCCGACAGATCGACCCCCATCTCATCCGCCTTATCAAGAATGATCTTCAAATAGTCAGGTGTCCCTGTATAGGCCGTAACCCCACAGGCCAACGCCGCTTGAACTTGCAATTCTGTCTGGCCCGTTCCCGCAGGTAAAACCGTCGCCCCCACCGCTTGCGCACCGTTTTCAAACATCATGCCCGCAGGCGTCAGATGATAAGAAAAGCAGTTTTGCACCACATCCCCTTTGCCAATACCCGCAGCAAACAACCCGCGCCCCATGCGCCACCAGTCACGCCCACGCATGCCTGGCTCATAAATCGGACCAGGCGATTGAAACACATGGTCAAAATCTGAAACCTGTCGCGCAGCATACCCCCCAAGCGGAGATACCTTGGTCTGGGCAGCGCCCAACTCCGACTTGCGCAACACTGGCAGCTTTGCCAGCGCAGCCATATCAACCACATCCGCAGGGGTTACATTGGCCAAAGACGCAGAGTAACCGCCCGCATTTTCCACAGCATTCGCAATTTGCGCAGGCAAGGCCTTGGCTAAATCCGCCGCCCGCTGATCCGCACTTCGCGTTTCCAACTCATCATAAAAAGCGCCCACATCGGCCTCCATTCAAACCCCTCGCCCCAATTCTTTTGTCCAAAAAAAATCACGCGGGTTTTGGGGGGCAACGCCCCCATCAGTATTCAAAAAAGTGCAGAGGTTAAGACAACCACCGCTTACGCCGGCGATAAGATCTCACATCACGGAACGATTTCCGCCCCTCGTCCGACATACCAAGGTAAAACTCTTTCACGTCTGGGTTTTCCCGCAGATCCGCCGCTGGCCCATCCATCACAACACGACCGCTTTCCAGAATGTATCCATAGTGCGCGAACCGCAGCGCCACGTTTGTATTCTGCTCTGCCAGCAAAAAGGACACGCCCTCTTTTTCGTTCAGGTCTTTAACAATGGTGAAAATCTCTTCCACCAATTGCGGTGCAAGACCCATCGAAGGTTCGTCCAACAACACTGTTTCAGGTGTCGACATCAGCGCACGACCAATGGCCACCATTTGTTGCTCCCCGCCCGACGTATAGCCCGCCAGCGATTTGCGGCGTTCTTTTAGACGTGGGAAATACGTGTACACCAGATCGAGACTCTCTTTCAGCTCGGCCCGTGAAATCTTGCGGGTATATGCCCCCGTCAGCAAATTCTCTTCGACGGTCAGGTGGCCAAAACAATGCCGCCCTTCCATGACTTGGATCACGCCACGGCGCACCAATTCGGCAGGGGAAAGCCCAGCAACTTTCTGGCCACGATATTCAATCGTGCCCTTGGTCACGTCACCCCGTTCAGACAGCAACAGGTTCGAAATCGCCTTCAGCGTCGTCGATTTACCAGCCCCATTGCCCCCCAACAGCGCGGTAATCCCGCCCTTAGGGACGCTCAAAGACACACCTTTCAGGACCAAGATGACGTGATTGTAAATCACCTCAATATTGTTCACCTGCAACAAGGTTTCTTCTGTTTGTCCGTCATCCAACATGGGTCAAATCCATAGTAAGTGTGGTGTCTGGCGCAGGGCACCCCGCGCCAGACAATGGTCTTAGTTACAAGTCTGTGTTTTCCACTCAGGCTTGTCAGAAATGTACTGTGCAGCCGCATCTGTCAGCAGTGGTGCAACCACGTCTGTCATAGGTGCGATCGGCTCAGAAATCTGATCCCAAGAAGACCCGTTCCATTGCTGCATGAACACGGAGCCAGCGCCCTCGTGATCCGCACAATCGCCTTTGATTGGCGCTGTGAAACCAGCAAGGCCCAGCTCGGCCAAACGTGCTTCGGACAGATCAAACGTTTCCAGACCGATGCGCATATCCGCACCTGTGATGGATTTCTTGCCAGTCGCTTTCTGTGCCGCTGCAATGGCTTCTGCCACGATCACAGCGTTGAACATGCCACGGTTGTACAAAACACCGCCAACGTCCGCTGGATCCGCTTTGGAATTGCCCGCGTCTACAACGTTTTTGATGATGTCCTGAACCGCTGGGAAGTCTGTACCGATACCAGAGAAGTTCGCACCGATGTAGCCTTTACCAGCTTCACCAACAGGACGCAGATCAACGTCAGCAGCAGCCCACCAGTTGCCAATGAACTTGTCCATCGGGTAACGGATTTTCGCAGCTTCTTTGATCGCAGAGGCGTTCATGGCGCCAAAGCCCCACATCACCATCCAGTCAGGGCGCTCTTTACGCACGTTCAGCCACTGTGCGGACTGCGCTTGCATTTCTTTCACGCCAACTGGGAAGTAAGCCACTTCAAAGCCCATCTTCGGTGCCAGCTCTTCGAGAAGCGGAATAGGTTCTTTACCATAGCCAACGTCAAGATAGATGAAGCCGATCTTTTTGCCTTCAACGCCACCGTTTGCATCGATGTATTTCAGGATCGAAGACATTTGTGACCAGTAAGACGCTGGATATGTGAACGTCCAAGGGAAGGTTTCACCCTTCGCCGCAGCGGACAGACCATAGCCCATGGACAGAATTGGAATCTCATCCACAGGTGCTTTTGGGATCAACTGAAGCGTGATGCCTGTGGAATACGGGTTATAGACCAGCGCGCCTTTGCCCTTGGTCGCCTCGTAACACTCAACGCCTTTTTGCGCGTTGTAGGCTGTTTCACATTCTTCCATCACAACCTTTGCACCGCCGATGCCGCCATCACGGGCGTTCAACATGGCAAAGTAATCTGCAAAACCGTTGGCGATCTGTACGCCAGCGCCCGCAAACGGGCCAGTTCGGTATGACAGGGACGGCACGTAAAGTGTGTCCTCCGCCTGTGCTGTTTCATATGATGCACCAGTGACCATTGCGGCCGCCACGGCACCTGCAAAAAGCTTCTTAAGCATTATGCACTTCTCCCTAATATGAGCCGCCACGTGCGACCCGTGAATGAGACCTCTCCTTTTGCCAACAGCACGGCCTCGTTTGGCTGCTGGCGCATCACGGCACGGCCCCTAGTGCGGGAACGGCCAGATTCTTAATTTCTGCTTCACGATCTGCCACAAACGGGCCATGCCGTGCGGCTCTGCGATCAGGATCACAACGATCATCACACCAATTGCCACCAAGCTGACGTTCTCCATCACAGTCGCATTGATCCCGAACCAGCTTTTACCCAGCTCTTTCAAGATAATCGGGAAGGTCCAAATAAACGCCGCGCCCATGAACGACCCCGTGATAGAGCCCAAGCCCCCAAGGATCACCATGAACAAGTACAGGAACGAGTGGTTCACATCGAAACTCTCAACTTCCGCCGCACCCAGCCACAGAAACACCATCAGCGCGCCAGACACCCCGATGAAATAGGACGACACGGCAAAAGCCGACAGCTTCGCCGTCAATGGCCGCACGCCGATCAATTCCGCTGCGATGTCCATATCGCGGATCATCATCCAACTGCGCCCAATGCGCCCGCGCACCAGATTGCCCGCAATGATGGTCAGGAACACAAGGATCGACAGCACCACCAGATACCGCGTCACAGGCTCCGCACTTGGCCCCGTCACGATCCAGCCAAACACTTCGCGCTGGGGCACCTCAATCGCGCCAGACGGGTTGTAGTTGTAAAGCCAACCCACACGAATAAAGCACCATTCAAGGAAGAACTGCGCGGCCAGCGTGGCCACAACCAGATAAAACCCTTTGATCCGCAGCGATGGCAGGCCAAACAAAGCCCCCACTACCGCTGAAACAAAGCCACTGGCCAGAATTATCAGAATGATATTCGTATCGGGGAAGTACGAGGTCAGCTTATAACAAGCATAGGCCCCAACCCCCATAAACGCCCCTGTCCCAAGACTGATCTGCCCAGTGAAACCCACCAGAATATTCAGCCCAATTGTGGTGATCGTGAAGATCAGCACAGGGATCATAATGGCGTTCATGGCAAAGCCATATTCTAGCCCCGGGATGCCAAAGAACGGCACGAATAGGTACGCGAGCACCAACCAAATCGCGATGCCAATCTTGTCTTGCTTGATCGGAAACGCCTGAAGGTCTTGTTCATACGTCGTGTTATATTGCCCTGCTTCGCGGTAAAACATTACGCAACCTCCGGGAATTGTTGTTTGATGAATTTTGAAGCCCAGAAAGTTAAGCAAACAAAGAATAAAATCATGCCAAGCTTATCAAGCACGTTCAACACTATGCTGCTATGCAATATGTTCGCCAACTGCGCTGCTTCAAGACTATTTGGGGTTACCGCTGACCCTACTAGGTAGGCCCAAGAAACAAATGCGATAACCTTAGAAATACAGATCATACCTAAAGAGATCATCGTAATTTTATACATCGTGCGATCAACAGTCATCCATCACACCCTCTCAATAATCTTGTCGCCGAACAAACCCTGCGGTCTGAACAGCAGGAAGATCAGCGCGATCACATATGCGAACCAGCCTTCCACGCCAGAGCCAAACAACGGCCCCCAATAAATCTCGAATATCTTCTCGCCGATCCCGATGATCAGCCCGCCTACGATCGCACCAGGGATGGACGTAAACCCACCCAGAACCAGAACAGGCAAGGCCTTAAGCGCGATGATTTGCAGGCTGAACGACACATCCGAACGTGCGCCCCACATGATCCCCGTGACCAGCGCCACGATACCAGCCGCGAACCACACGATCACCCAGATTTGGTTCAACGAAATCCCCACAGACAGCGACGCCTGATGGTCATCCGCCACGGCCCGCAACGCGCGCCCAACCTTGGTATAGCTGAAAAAGAACCCCAGCCCGACGATCATCAAAACCGCAATCAACGTCGCCGCAATGTCGATATGTTGGAAAATCACCAACCCACCATTCGGCTCCCAAACGCTCGATCCCGTGGGCAACCAAAGCTGCTCAGTGATCATCGTTTTGGTCTCGCCGCCGAAAATCCACTGACCCAAACCGATCAGGATATTCGTCAGGCCAATCGTCGCCATAAACAGAATAATATCAGGCTGGTTTACCAGTTTTCGCAGCACAAACCTCTCGACCGAGAAGGCAAGCAAATACATCACCCCCAGCGTGATAATCAGCGCCAAAATCGCAGGAACGCCCAACTCATACAGGCCCACCATGGTCAGTGCAGAGAACACAACCATGATGCCTTGGGCAAAGTTGAACACGCCAGACGCCTTAAAAATAAGGACAAAGCCCAGCGCAATCAGGGCATACAAAACCCCCGCCACAAACCCTTCCCAAAGCACCTGCATCAAGAAGTCGGGCAACGCCCACATGTCCACAAACGGGCCAACAAAAATGCCGTAGAGTAAATCAGTCATCAGTGCTCAACCCCCAAATACGCATCAATCACCGCTTGGTTCTTTTGAACCTCATCAGGTGTGCCATCCGCCAACATTTTTCCGTAGTCGAGGCAGACCACACGGTCCGCCAAATCCATCACAACGCTCATGTCATGTTCGATCAACGCGATCGTCGTGCCGTATTGATCATTCACATCGAGAATAAAGCGGCTCATGTCCTCTTTTTCCTCAACGTTCATCCCCGCCATCGGCTCATCAAGCAGCAACAGCTTTGGCTCCATCGCCAATGCCCGCGCCAGTTCCACCCGCTTTTGCAAACCATAAGGCAAGCTGCCAACAGGCTCTTTGCGGATGTGCTGAATTTCCAGAAAATCAATAATCTCTTCACAGCGCCGACGATGCGTGACCTCTTCCTCCATCGCAGGGCCAACCCGCAACATCTGCCAGAAGAAATTCTTCTTCATCATCAATTGCCGCCCCGTCATGACGTTCTCAATGG